>JAPKCI010000202.1 GCA_028823035.1 Rubripirellula sp. | reverse complement strand
CGGTTCGCAGCTGGGCCTGTACCGGTTCGCAGCTGGGCCTGTACCGGTTCGCAGCTGGGCCTGTACCGGTTCGCAGCGCTCGGGCTCCGTTACGCACCGTGATAAGCAGGCATCGTGGTAAGTTTCTCGCTCGTCCAGACGTGGCCAGGTTAGCTTGTCGGCAACCATTCACCGACAGGCCCTTGCGATTGGTTGCGGCAGGAGGGCTGAGCCACTGCCTCGTCATTCCCGGTGCATTTCGGAGTAATTCATCTGGCCGAAACGGTTCACTTGGATGGTGGCTCGGACTGATTGAAGAAGATCACCAAGTTCTTGGTCTGCCTCGCTGCAGCGATGACGTCGACTTTGCCATCCCCGTTCAAATCGCCCGCCTTGATGTCCTCGACCGCGACTTTTTCAGCCGATAGTTGACTGTCTCGCCATTGCGTCCCCGTTTCATTGAGCGGCGTGAACAGTTTGATGCCTGGAACACCGGGGTCGTTCATTGCCCGCCAGCCAACCACGATCTGATCCGATCCGACGCCCAGGTAATCGGCAACGGCCAAGGCGTGTCCGTCTTTTAGTGACTCACTCAGCACCTTGCACAATTCCCATCGCTCGTCCTGTTGATCTGGTTCCAGGTAGACTGCCGCTGTCGATCCGTGCATTGGTTCGATGGCCACGATAAAACGCCTGCCACCTGGCAGACGCCCGTCGCGAATCTCGCCTGCGAATTGACTTGTCAACTGCCGGGATTCCCAGCTGTCCTGCTGGCGGTCGAGGTACCAAACCCCTTCCTTCGAAGCGATGATCATCTCTTCTTCACGATCATCGTCCCAGTTGACGGGATGAAAGTTGTGAGAAAGGTGCAGCGAATCGTTGACGACCTTGTACTCCCAGGGTGTCATGGGATCCTTCGAAGGCAAATACTCTAAAAGGCGAAGTCCCGAACCCACGCCGTTGACAGTGCCGCGTCCGCGGAGCGGCTTTACCGCCAGCCGATACTGATCGTCTCGGGTTCGGATCCAGTGCATGCGATGAACGCTTGGCTCATGATGCAGTTCAACGGGTGTCCATAACTGGGTGCGATCAGAAGGAGGTATCAGATAGAACACGGCGCCATCCTTCTGCGTTTCCGCGTAATTCCACTGGCCCCCCACAGCGATTTCACAGCGACCATCGCCATCAATGTCTCTGGCCGTTACGCAGACATTGTCTCTTTTGGTGAGATCCCTTGCGATGATGTGCTTTTTCCAGCTCGGATTCTCGTACCACTGGACGGTATTCTTGTCGGCCAAGACGATGTCCGGCTTTGCGTCGCCATTTACATCTGCGATTTGCAGACCATAGCCGATCTGAATCGTATCAATTTCGACCGCTTTCCATTTGCCTTGAGGGATTGGCTCGGCAGCATTCAGAGAAACCAATCCAACCACTAATCCAATCGTGACGCCTAAAATCGATCGAAGTGTCTGAATCGTCCACATGCCAACAAGACCTGCACTGTTCGATGTGTCACTGGAGTTCAAAAGCATTTCAATCAGTCCTGCTTGAATCGGATGTTGGTTTTTCAAGGAAGCCCACGCTTGTGCATTGCTTGTGCATTGCTTGTGCATTACTTGACGAGCCACGACTCCAGTGCCATGGATTCGCCGGGATCGCTGTTCACGAGATCTTCCAAGCCGAAAGATCTGTTCGGAGACAGACTTTACCACGTGAGACTCCGTCGAGTCGGCCCATTGTCCTCTAGAGCGATCATGAGAGCGAGAAGCGGAACGAGAAGTGCGTAGGCATGGTTTCGCAGTTAGCATGTGGCAGTCACCTGCGAGTACCTGTCCTCTTTTTTGGCTTTTACCCGATCTCGGTTCGTGCCGAAGGAGTGTCCGAAGATGTTCGGATAGACTGCAACATCAGTGAAAAACAGCTTAAAAAGGCAGGTGAGGCATCTGGCTTGCAAGCGAGTTTTGGCCAGATCGACCAGTTGCAGATACCCCGGCTGATCGCTGCTCATACCCAGTAGCTGCAGCACGACCGACATTTCGCCCTGCCGGCTTGCCTGTGAACAACCCCAGACGCAAAAGCAATTGAACGACGCAAAAGCAATTGAACGACGCAAAAGCAATTGAACGACGTGATTCAATTGAACGACGTGGTTCAATGGTGAACAGATCATTCGCGACGGTGAGTTGTGATTCACTATGTTGAACACAGCCGCGGAGCACGTTGGAGGTCGCCTTGGCTATGGGCTTTTGAAGTAGCCGCAGTCAGTGTGATCTGCCTAAGAGACTTCGGCGCCGTCGCGGAGTGTGATGAATCGACTCCGACGCGGGCCTGATGTTTGTACCGCGCGGTCGGCCTGACTTTAAAAATGCACCTTGCGTGGCAATCCATATTGTATGTAATCGTCGAGCGTTGTGTATTTTCATCTATTGGGCTGAGGAACTTATGGATCACGGCAAGAGGCGTCACAATGTTGTCGCGGAAGTGCTTGGCGACCTTTTTAAGGGTGAGTTTCAGGCAGGCCAGCGATTGCGCGTGGAGTTTCTCGCGCAACGATACGGTGTCAGCGTGACTCCGATTCGCGAAGCCCTGGTCGAACTGTCGGGGCTTGGGCTGGTGGAATTGCAGCCGAATCGTGGCGCCGTTGTTCGGCCGTTTGGACCGCGACAGGTTCTTGACATTTGTCATCTTCGCCGGGTTCTCGAATGCGAAGCCACTCGAAACGCCTGTGGCAGAATCGCACCGTTCGAATTGGCTGCACTGGAAGTCGAACTCAAAAAGCTGATTGACGCGCCGCGCGGTCAGAGATGGCTGGCGGAAACAAAACGGCTTGATACGGCTCTTCACGAATTGATCGCCGAACGATGCGGCAACGAGCGGCTGGCGTACGAGATCAGTCGTTACAGCGTGTTGTATCGCATACTGCGTGACGCGCGGCATCGACGCCGAACGGCAAGAGCAAACTACTCTCAGATGGAAGAGAACTCAGAACATCTGAAAGTTGTGCAGGCTCTTGCGGCCGGAGATGCGGAGCGTGCGTCGGATGCGATGGCAGACCACATCGACAAGGCGGCCGCTGCGCTGCAGCACGATCTGTTTGCAAAGAAGGAAATTGAAGCCGACCTAGCGGAATCCTTTCTGGAGTCCCCGCGAGCAACGATGGCAACAGTAACGGGATAGGTGAGGAAGAAACAAATGAAACGACAACCCAAAACTCGACTTCATGTTCTGACATTTTGGTGTACGTTGGCAGCAGGTCACCTGTCTGCCGTGGGCGCGGAAGTTCAGTTTGAAAAAGACATCGAGCCGATTCTGAAGCAACACTGCATTGACTGCCACGGACCGGATGAGCAGGAAAGCCGGTTTCGTCTCGATCGCCGGGCCAGCATGCTTTCCGGCGGCGATTCCGGCGAACCGGCGATTGTCCCAGGCGATCCGAAGTCCAGCTACCTCGTTAAGTTGATTCGTCACAAAGAGGCCGGGAAAGAAATGCCTCCGGATGATGCACTTTCTGAACATCAGATTGGACTCATTGAAGAGTGGATCGCGGCCGGTGCGAAGACTCCGGAAAGTTACGGTCCGGCTAAGACTGAGACGGATCTTTCGCACTGGGCGTTTCAGCCGATTGAGCGGGTTGATGCTGCTGGTCCAGATGACTTCATTCGTCGCAAACTAACGGGCCGGGGCCTGAAGCTGTCTCCCACTGCCGACCGTCGCGTGCTGATACGGCGACTCTACCTGGTGATGCTTGGCTTGCCACCAACTCCGCAGCAGGTTGACAGGTTTCTGAGCGACGATCGGGAATCGGCGTGGAGTGAACGGGTTGATGACGTACTTGCCAGCGAGCATTACGGCGAACGATGGGCGAGTTACTGGCTGGACCTGGTGCGATTTGGTGAGACCCATGGATTTGAAATTAACGCCGAACGTCCCAACGCATGGCACTATCGCGATTGGGTGATCCGTTCGCTGAATGAAGATATACCGTACGACCAGTTTGTGCAGGAGCAGATTGCCGGCGATGCTCTCGGATCTCCTGTTGGCACAGGCTTTCTGGTAGCCGGGCCGTATGATTTAGTCAAATCACCGGACCCGTTGTTGGGGTTGCAGCAACGGATGAATGAGTTGGACGACATGATCAACACAACGGGGACCGCATTCCTGGGGCTGACCACCGGTTGCGCTCGATGTCACAACCATAAGTTTGACCCGATCAGTCAACGGGACTACTACGCGATGCAGGCCGTGTTCGCCGGGGTGCAGCATGGCGACCGCACGTTGCCTCTTCCGAAGGAAACGAAGTTGCAGATCGCGAAGCTCGATGAAGAAATCGCAAGCCGCACGGCCTTGTTACGAAAGTTTATCCCGAAGCCAACGGTCGCATCGATTGTTCTGAATGAATCCGAGGCAAAGCATTCCTATGCGCCCGGCGGAACCGCCGCTAAACATGGCCAAACCCAGAACGATTTCGGAGGTACCACGTACACGTATTGGAAAAACGAACCAGGTAAAGACATAGTTACCTATCGCCCGCGAGTCCGAGGGACGTATCGCGTCTGGCTAAGCTGGGGCAGCGGCTCCGATGCTCACAGCACCAACGCGCGTTATGTCATTAAAACCTCTTCGGCGGAAACTCCCCTTGCCGTTGTCAATCAGCAGTTACGTGCCGATCGGTCAGAAAACGATGGCAAGCCTCGCTGGAGCGGTTTCCATGATGCGGGTGTTCACAAACTCACGCCGAACGATTCCATTGTGCTAATCGGAGGTAGCAGTGGAATTGCTGTCACCGCAGATGCGATCGTTCTGCAGCCGATGGGTCAATCGAGCGAGCCAGACGCATCCGTCGCAAATACCTCCGTGGTCGTTGCCCCAACGAAACGGCCGCCCACCAACGCGAAACGCAATGAGGAACGGTTTCCGCCTCGTTCCGCGCGATTTGTTCGTCTCACCATTGAGAAGAGTTCCGGTGGAGAAGGCTGCATAGATGAGCTTGAGATTTACTCAGGTGATCGAAATGTCGCGCTCGCCAGCAACGGCGCGAAGGCGACATCCTCCGGGGACTACGTTCATCCAAAACACAGACTGCAACACATCAACGATGGACAGCACGGCAATGATCGAAGCTGGATCGTTGGTTCCAAAGATGGCGGTTGGGTGCAGATCGAATTCGCCGAACCGGTTGTCATCGACCGGATTGTCTGGGGCCGCGACCGTACAGATCAATACAGAGATCGTTTGCCGGTGAGTTATCGCATAGAGGCGGCGACGAAACCTGAGCAATGGGAACTACTCGCTTCGTCGTCCGACCGCCAATCGTCCAGCGGCGCGACCAGGGAAATGTACCAGTTCGCCGGATTTCCCCATCCGGAAGCCGCAAAGGGACAACAGTGGCTCGACGAACTCAAGCGGCTTCGAACGCAAAAGGCCGATCTGGAAAAACCGACTGGCGTCTACTCCGGAAAATTCGCTCAGCCCGGCCCCACACATCGTCTGTATCGAGGTGAACCCAACGCCAAACGCGAACAGGTAAGTCCTAATGCCATCGAAGCATTCGCATCCCTGAATCTGCCACTCGACGCTCCGGAGCAAACGCGTCGAAAGGCGCTCGCGGAATGGATCGTCAGCAAGAAGAATCCGTTAACGGCTCGAGTGATCGTCAATCGCATCTGGCAGTTTCATTTTGGTACGGGCATCGTTGATACACCCAGCGATTTCGGCCGCAACGGTGCTTCACCTAGCCATCCGGAGTTGCTCGATTACCTTGCAGCCGAACTCATGGATAATGACTGGTCACTGAAGCACATCCACCGCCTGATTCTGAATTCGAAGACGTGGCAGCAGAGCAATCGCCCCAATCAAAACGCCTTGAGTATCGATGCGGGTTCACGGCTGTTGTGGCGTTTCCCGCCTCGTCGACTGGAAGCAGAGCCGATTCGAGATTCAATTCTCGCTGTCACAGGCGTTCTTGATCTTGAGGGCATTGGCGGCCCAGGATTCAGTCCTTTCGAAGTCGAAATGGAAAACGTCCGGCATTATCACGCCAAGAAATCCTATGGTCCGGAAGACTGGCGTCGGATGATTTACATGACCAAAGTGCGCCAGGAACGCGAACACGTTTTCGGAGCGTTTGACTGCCCGGACTCCAGTATGGTCGTGCCGAAACGCAGTCGATCAACGACCCCGCTGCAGGCTTTGAACCTGCTGAACAGCAACTTCGTCATGCAGCAGGCCGATCTGTTTGCGGCGAGGTTGGAAAAAGAAAACAAGAGCGTCGCTGATCAGATTCATCGTGCATGGCAACTGTGCTTTCAACGAGAACCGACCAAGGCCGAATTGACAGAAAGCCGAACGTTTATCGAACAGGAAGGACTCCGGCAGTTCACCCGCGCTCTACTGAACACAAACGAGTTCGTTTTTATTCCATAATGCGGGACGGTCCACGAATCGATTTCAGCTGCAGCTCAGAAACTATCGCCGGTTGCTCCGCAATGATCTAAGTCCTCAATCGAATAGAAAGAAGTCTCATGAATTCACTTCTCAACCGACGAAACTTTCTGTCGCACTCGTCGACGGGGCTCGGCAGTATCGCACTCGCGAGTCTGCTGCAGGATCAGCGCCTACTGGCAGACGAAACAGCGCCAATTCGTCCGCAGATCATCCCAAGCCACCCGTTTGCCGCACGCGATTCTCATCACGAACCGGCGGCAAAGAATGTGCTGGTGATTTTCTGTGCCGGAGCCTGTAGCCAGATTGACACATTCGATTACAAGCCGGAATTGATCAAGCAGCATGGTAAGGCCATGCCGGGCGCGGAAGATCTGGTGACGTTTCAGGGCCAACAGGGGATGCTCACGAAGAGCCCGTGGGAATTCAAACCGCGCGGTGAATCGGGCAAGATGGTTTCCGATCTGGTCCCGCAACTGGGCGATCTCGCCGATGACATGTGCTTCCTCCATTCGCTGACGGGGAAGACCAACACCCACGGGCCAGGTGAGAACTTCATGTCGACCGGTTATACGCTCGATGGTTTCCCCAGCATGGGAGCGTGGACGACGTGGGCGCTCGGCACAGAAAATGAGAATCTGCCCGCCTACGTCGCTATTCCCGATCCGCGCGGCACGCCGCAGTCCAGCGTCAACAACTGGGGACCTGGTTTTCTGCCAGCCGCATTTCAGGGGACAGAATTCAATGCCTCAAAACCGCTGGGCAACCTCGACATCCCTTCCGGCGTGAGTTCCAAAACCGACAAGGCCACGCGAAGTTTTCTAAATCGGTTGAATCAGAGACATCTGGAACAGTTCCCCGGTGATACGGAACTGGCGGCAAGAATTTCGAGTTATGAACTGGCAGCGAAAATGCAGCTGAGCGTTCCGGAAGTCACTGACCTGTCAAGCGAACCGCAAAGCATTCTCCGCGAATACGGAGCCGACGATTCCGAGAACAAACTGAAGGCCCAATTCGCCCGCAACTGTATTCTGGCCCGGCGACTGATCGAAAAGGGCGTCCGCTTTGTTCAGCTGTTCAACGGCGCGTATCAAACCGGTGGTGAAGGAGTCAGTAACTGGGATGGTCACAAGAGCATCGAAGAACAGTACAGCAAACACGGGCCAGTCCTTGATCAACCGTGCGCAGCGATGCTGAAGGACATGAAGCGACGCGGGTTGTTGAAGAACACGCTGGTCGTGTGGATGACCGAATTCGGACGCATGCCGACATTCCAAAAGGGTGCCAGCGGTCGAGATCACAATCCGTCCGGGTTCACGGCCTGGATGATGGGTGCCGGCGTCAAAGCGCCATTCACGTACGGAGCCACGGACGAATTCGGCTACAAGGCCGTTGAAAATGTCGCGACTGTCTACGACTTTCACGCCACGATTCTGCATCTGCTCGGTCTGAACCACACACGCCTGACCTACTACCACAACGGCTTCGAACGCCGCCTAACGGACGTTCACGGTCACGTTATCAATGAGGTTCTAGCCACATGAGCAACTACCTGTTCGAGGACATCCGAATCGAAAAGGAGAGAACGACCGTGAAAAGAAACATTGTAGCCTCACTCGCACTCCTGGCGGCCATTACGTTTGTTGGTCTATCAACCGCGGCCGGCACGATTCTTACTGCTACCTTCCACACTATACTGACGCGCATGACTTACTCTCGCCATCGTTCTGATTCGATTCCTTCAATCGTTACCAAAGTCAGGGCTTCGGTTCGCGACTTTTCGTTTCTCGGCTGGCTTGGATTGCTCTGCGTGGTTGGCGTAGCTGATTCATTGGCAGCCGAGACACTGGAACAGCAACTTCTGGCGGAGCCGCCGCTTGCGCTTGCTGCGGATGCACGGCGTGAAGGGGATCCCATCCGTGGTGCGGCGGTCTTCTACGCGCGGGCGATGTCCTGCTCGACGTGTCATAGCGTAGGCGATCGGTCCAACACGATTGGCCCAGATCTGACAAAAGTTGATCCGCAGACCAGCGACGTCGCGATTGTCGAAGCGGTCTTGGAGCCCTCAAAAACGATTGCTAAATCCTACGCTTCGGTAAGCATCGAAACCATTGATGGTCGTGTGATCACAGGCGTTCCCGTTGAGGACACGGCCGAGCGACTCGTGCTGCGAGACGCAGCACATCCGGACAAACTTCTGACGATCAACAAGCTGAACATTGAGAGTCGTCGCGAGACAACCAAATCGATCATGCCAGTCGGGCAGATCAATCAATTAGCTGGTCGCCAGCATTTCCTTGATTTGATTCGGTACCTCATCGACTTGCGAGAGGGTGGGGCGACACGGGCTCGAGAGTTACAACCGTTACCAGATCCTGACGCACTCAAGGTTCCCGACGAGCCGCTGCCGTGGCAACCTGTCGTGCAACGCGGTGAAGTGGCCGTGGAAGGCGACTTGAAGTATCCGCACGCTGTGGCAATGGGGTTTTTTGGCGGCACGGTGCTTTTTGACGCCAATCAACTGACCACTGTGGCAACTTGGCGGGATGGATTTGTGAAGCATTCACCACAGAACTATTTCGGTTTGAACTGGCATCGCGATGGCGGTCCGGCAGACAAGACTGCAGGTCCGTCGCATCCACTCAGTTTCCGGATGACAAGTCAATCGGCGTGGCAACCATTCGAGCCAGCAGCGGTAAGTGATCCGAATCTGGGAACGCGATTTGACGGTTATCAAATCGGTCGCTCATCTGTTCGGCTCCACTATCGCGTCTTGATTGATCAACATCGAGTTAGCGTGACCGAAGATGTCCGTGCCGAGAGTCGACCGAACTGGCATGGATTCACGCGAGAATTCAAGTTCACCGGATTGCCTGCTGGTGCGAAGGCTGCTCTGACGATCGGTGGCAGTGAAGATTACCAACCTTGCAACGCCCGCGGCGAGACGATTTCGATTGACGGCGGTTTGGGCAGAGCGGCAATGCTGCGATTCAAGTCCAATGGGACGCAGCGCGTCGTGCTCAGCCAAACGGGAAACCCTACCGCGTGGCAGGCGAGTGTGAAGCAGGATTCGACAGTGATGCGATTGATCTCTGCCGCCGGCCCGACGGTCGGGCCGATCGCACTGAGAATTGATTCCTGGCAATACGTCGGCGGGAAGCCGGAGCCGACAGCGGCGGAACTCGCATCGCTCGTTGAAGCCCCACCGCTTATGAACGATTTGTTTGATCAACCGATTCAACCGTCGTTTCCTCCGCCACCTTTGCAGGAGAGAGTAAGCAATGTTTCACAATCGCCAATCGTGATTAAACCGGCTGTGAATCCCAAAGAAAATGTCGACGAGTTTCCTTCGGTCGTTGGCCGGTTCCTGCGATTTGTTGTCACCCGCGTCACGAATAACGCGGAGCCAGGCATCGATGAATTGGAAGTTTACGGAGCCGATAAAAAGCTGAATCTGGCGTTGACAGGCACGGCCAGTGCTTCGTCCGTTATTTCGGGTTACCCAATTCATCAAATCCCACATTTGAATGACGGAAAGTTGGGAAATGCCAACAGCTGGATCAGTGCCGAAGGTGGCGGCGGATGGGCACAGATCGAGTTTCCTGAACCCGTTGAAATGCGCAGGATCGTATGGGCCCGAGATCGGACGGGCGTTTGCCGTGATCGGCTTGCGGTGGCCTATCAGATTGAAGTTTCGAGCGATGGCAAAAAATGGTCAAAAGTTGGCGATGAAAGTGGGCGCGAAGCATCGCACGGAATTGCAGCACCGATCAAGCGTGACGCCTCTCCTGGGTATGTGATGGAATCCATTCCGGCTCCGTTTCGGGCATGTCGCCCCTCTGATATTGCGTTTGACGAACACGGCACGATGTATGCCATCGCAATGACCGAAGGACAGATCTGGCGGACACGCACACCGCCAACTGGACACCCCGAGCAAGTCAATTGGCAGCGCTACGCGACGGGACTGTATCATCCGATAGGTTTGGCAGTTGTCGATGATCGACTCTACGTTGCCCAGAAAACAGAAATTACAGAACTGATCGATCGTGACGGCGATGGCGTGGTGGAAGAGTATCGCACGGTGGCAACCGGATGGGGACTTTCGAGCGGTTGGCATGAATACTGTTTTGGCTTATCCGTTGATCTGCACAAAAATCTCTGGTTCGCATTGAACACTGGTTACTTTTGGACGAATCCGGGTTATGTGAATCCGGGGCGATGGCGTGGATCGGTCCTCCGTGTGGCATATGGCACGGAGAAACTGGAGGTCGTCGCCAAAGGCTGCCGCGTTCCCAACGGCATTGCACAAGGCCCCGACGGTAATATTTTTTTTACCGATAATCAGGGAGACTGGATTCAATCGTGCAAGTTGGCGCACGTTGTTCCGGGTCGATTTTACGGACACCCGGAAACCAAAGAGGACGCGTTGCCTAAAGATACCTATCCAGATGGTCGGAGCACAGTTTGGCTCCCTTATAACCGCAGTCGCAGTGCTTCGGGTCCCGTTCACGATTCAACGGCAGGCCGTTTTGGTCCCTTCGGTAATCAAATGTTTCTGGGCGACGTGGGCTATGGGGCCAACGCAGGAATCATGCGAGTTGCATTAGAAAAGGTAGGTGAAGAATTCCAGGGAGCCTGCATTCGCTTTGTCGATGGACAACCGCAGGGATGCGAGCGGATGAAATTCGGTTCCGACAATCAACTTTACATGGCCTCACTGACCAGCGGGCTCACACGCATGGCCTTCGATGGCAAGCTGCCGCTGGCCATTCACTCCGTTCGCATCCAGCCTGGTGGAACTGGGTTTGTTGTAAAAATGACCAAACCGATTGCCGACGAAACGCAACTCACCCCGGACCAATTTCGCGTCCAACGTTACCATTATTTATATACCGGAAACTATGGTTCGCCTCGGGCTGATGAGCAGCCTGTTCCCGTGCAATCAGTGGAACTTTCAGCTGACCGAACTGCGATCACGTTGGGCTTTCCCGTTGAAACCTATCCGATTGGCATGGTGTACCATATCAACCTCGGACAATTGACCGCCGCCAACGGCGATACCCTCTTGCACAACGAAGCTTGGTACACCGTTCACAAGATTCCGGAATAGGATTACCACATACGCGTAATGCGTATAAAACAAGGC
>JAPKCI010000201.1 GCA_028823035.1 Rubripirellula sp. | reverse complement strand
CGTCTTCACAACCGCGTCTTCACAACCGCGTCTTCACAACCGCGTCTTCACAACCACCAGGACCCCGATTCATAAATCCGGCTTCCACACTATTCTCTCTTAAAAGCAGCGGCGGCAGTCTTATCAGTCAACGAACGTTTCGTTCGCAACCCATGGTATTGGGCTGACCTACGTTTCAGGCGGCACCCAATCCAGCCAGTTCACAAAACGCACCGCCTTGTCATTGTGACATCGCAAACACTCTGTCATTGTGACATCGCAAACACAAGGAACAGGAAGGCAAACAGGCCTACCACACCAGCCACGACCAGCATGATTTTGGCCAAGGAATAAGGTGCCTTCCCAATCAACAGGCTTTTGTCCTGTCCGCTGATGACAACACGATAAAGGGCACCCTTGTACTGGTACGCCATCACGTAAGCTGGAAACGACAATCGCCGCGTCACCAGATTGCGAATCACCAAAGAGACTTGCACCTTTCGAAATCTGCTACCGGGAATTTCTCCCTGTTCAACTCGTACCCTGGCCAATTGGTTCAACACCGTAGCGACCTGCTTGCGAGCCTGAGATCGCTGCACATCGAATTGTTCGACCGTGGCGTTATCAGCACCCTGCGGATCCGACTGAGCAGTGCGGAGGTCGTAACCTCTGGTGATTCCATCGACTTCTGCACCCGTCAGCCCGCGGGATGCGGAGGCCAAAATGTCGTCAAAGACGAATTCGGTCGTTCCCGAGTGGGGTGCCCAGGCGGAGCGTCCCGACCCGTGATTAGAATCAGCTGCCCAACTGATCATTGAGTCCGCATCAAACACCCACGCCACCCACCACAAGGGCCGCAATTCCTGCAGACGAGCGGAAGTGCTGAGGTCCGAAGGACGAAACCACCCAAGAGACGCCAGCCAGTTTTTCAGTTGTGCCCGTGCTTCATCGGGAGTCACCTTGAACGGCAGGTAGCCTTCCGTCTGCTCCATGGGATCTTCCAGCGTCTCGACCTCAACCACGCTGTCGCAGAAGGAACAACTGGGAGCCTGCTTCTTGGGATCGTAGGCAACTGCCGCACCGCATCCGGTGCAGCGAAGGATTTTGATCACGGTGGCAACCGCCGCCGCGATTTGCTTCGGCGATGACTTTCCACAAATCGCGCACCGCAAATCTCCCTTCTCCAACGGAGTTCCACAGGCGGCACAGGATGCCAAACTTGCGTCTATTATGTCTGATTCGCTCATCTTCCCCCCGCAAGAAATAGCAGGGCGATGCCCGCGATGATCATCAATGCAATGGCCACGGCAATGGAAACCTTGACAGCCGAAATTGGGACTTTGCCACCAACACGCCCTGTTTGACCGTTCACCAGTATCTGCAGCGGAGGCTTGGACTCGTCGTAACGCACAGCAAATGACCATATGGGAAACAGCACCAAGTCTATTCCTTCCCGCGACACATCGGTTTCATACTGCAGATTTCGATAGGAATCACCTGGCATGAACGCTTTCAGTTGCATGCCAACCTTTTCGACTGCTTCCCCATGGGCAAAACGGAAACACTCGTCCTGAGTTCGCGATGGTTCTTCGGCAAGCCAACCGGAAATCATCGAAGGATTGAACCGACGCAAGGCTCGCAAGTCAAAGGGCTCGATCGCCTCCAGCGCCGCATTGGTCACACCCTTGGAAGCGGTCACCACAACATCCAAAATATAGCAGTAGTGTCTGCCCTGAAGCGTCCGCCACTCGGTCTTGGTCACGGTTCGTGTTCGAGTCACTGTCTTGCCGTCAGAATCGGTGGTCGTGTAGGTTTCGGTTTCGGTGTAATCCTCGCCGATGTCGGCCTGATAAGTCGAATCTGCAACGGCTCCATACAAATAGGCAGGCAGGTAAACGCCGCGAGTCAATTCGGGAGCAGCCTTTCGAAATGACGACCTTGCGAAGAGTGACGAACGGCCAATCCAGGTTCGCACCGATTCAATCGCCCGGTCCTGAGTCAACACAAATCCAATGGTGAAGGTCGGAGTTGGGATGTCCTTGGACGGCGGACGCTGAATGATCGATGGTGACGCGCAATAAGGGCAGATGGCAGTCAGCATCTGTCGCTCCACCAACAGATTTGACCCACACGATTGGCAGGAAATCTCTTGGTAATCAATCGGTTTTTCGATTGTATCAGCAGTCATGCGTTATGTGATGCTCCTCTCTGAATCTCTGGTCTGACAAAATAAAACACAAAGTAAACCATGATGTTCAGATGATTGTTAAGGGATTCACGACAAAGCCCGGTCTCTGCCAATCCAGTATTTGATATGGTACGCGAACCCAAAGGCCTCGTGAACATCACCGGTTTGGAATCGACGGTTCCTGCCCGACAACACAATTACACCGATTAGCACACTTCCTCAAGTATCACAACGGATGACGCACGGTATCTGCTGCCGCTGATCCAGTGGGTCACTTAAGACCAAGGCATTGCCAGGCTGATTTTTGGGCGCACAAACATTCCGTTCTGCGAAAAACCGCTTGAAACACCGACAGAGTTCTCGTTGACCATGACTTCGCCGACCAATCGAATCGCACTCACGATCGCCTCGCTCGTCTGGCTTTGGGCAAGTTCACCAGCAGCCGCAACGGAACCAACTCAGACTGGCGTCACGGGAACAGTCCAGGCGACAGCCCAAACACCTGCCCAAGCAGACACGGTTGCCCCATCACCACGTGCCGAGATCAGCGAGCCAGCAGCCAGCGACGCAAACCCATCTGCGACAGTGGCGCCACCAGCCAGCGACGAAAACAACAGCAATGAGGAATCGGACGGAGAGGTGTCGGCACATGACGCTCCATCATCTCCTCCGGTCTTTACCAATGATGCGGTAGTGTTTGGATTGCTAATCAGCATCCTGGCACTCGTTTTTTGGACCAGCCATCTGAAGCATCCGTTCTGGGTCCGTTTTTACAAAATCGTTCCAATGTTGTTGCTGTGCTACTTTCTTCCTTCGCTGCTGACGACCTTCGGCATTGTTCACCCATCGTTCTCCGATTTACCCACGGTTGCCAAGAAGTACCTGTTGCCCGCCAGTCTGGTGTTATTGACGGTCAGTATCGATCTGGGCGAAGTACTGAAACTGGGTCCCAAAGCCTTGATCATGTTCCTGACGGGGACGGTTGGTGTGATTTTGGGTGGCCCGATTGCCATTCTGATCGTGGCCAGTTTTGACCCGTCGCTTGTGGGGGGACAGGACAGTGATGCCGTCTGGCGCGGGCTGTCGACCGTTGCCGGCAGTTGGATTGGCGGAGGTGCAAATCAGGTTGCCATGAAAGAGATCTTTGAACCCAGCAATAAATTATTCAGTGTAATGCTCGCAGTCGACATTGTGATTGGCGAACTTTGGATGGTCTTTCTGCTGCTCGGCATCGGTAAAGCCGAAAAGATTGATCGAATGCTCAAGGCTGATGCGACCAGTGTCCGTGAGCTCCAGGAAAAGATGGAGACTTACTCGCAGAAGATCGCCCGTAACCCGACAGTGGTTGACATCTTTCTGATACTCGGCATGGGTTTCGGCGTCACGGGAGCTTGCCACTTGATAGCTGACATCATTGCGCCGTGGATAGACGAATCGGCGCCACAACTTGCCAAGTTCAGCCTCAACTCGTCGTTCTTTTGGCTGATCGTTCTGGCGACGACCGGAGGCTTGATTTTGTCATTCACCAAGGCAAGACAACTGGAAGGTGCCGGAGCCTCGAAGGTTGGCACGGTTTGCATCTTTATCCTCGTTGCCACGATTGGCCTGCAAATGGACATCATGGCCGTGTTCGAACACCCCGGCCTGTTCATGGTCGGTGGCATCTGGATGCTCATTCACGTGATACTGATGGTGATCGTCGCAAGACTCATTCGCGCGCCCTTTTTCTTTCTCGCCGTCGGCAGTAAAGCGAACATCGGTGGAGCCGCCAGCGCCCCCGTGGTGGCAGCGGCCTTCCATCCTTCGCTGGCTCCAGTCGGAGTTCTACTTGCCGTGGTCGGCTATGCCCTGGGAACCTACGGCGCCTATCTGTGCGCCCTGATGATGCAGGCAGCTGCTCCAAGCTGAAATCAGCAACCAAGACAGTATTTATCGAGCCAGCCCATGCCAACCGTTGCCCGCACGCGGCAGGATCGCTAAAACGAACCATTGGCGAACCGTGAAGCAGGAGACCTGCCCCATCCAGTGACTGAAACTCGCTACCATGCGGCTATGCCGTTCCTTTTGGGCGTCACTGGCACATGCCGAAACGTCATGCGACAATTCGGCCTCAACATGATTAGCACCCCCGTTGAATCATCGCAGCATGGCTAAATTCTTACTGAGCCCCCTTCTCTTCATCAACATCCTGCCGAAGAATCGAACCCACATCATGCATCCCAATCCCATTCGTCTCTCTTTTGCCTCGACGGCAATCATCACATTGATGAGTTGCTTCCTGCTATCGGTATGCCACAAAACAAAAGCGGCTGATCCTGAACTACGATGGTGGAAAGGGAATCTCCATACGCATTCACTGTGGAGTGATGGCGACCAGTTTCCGGAGATGATCGCCGACTGGTATCGCGAGCGGGACTATAACTTTGTTGCCTTGACAGATCACAACGTGCTGAGCGAAGGGATACGTTGGATGCCCTACAGCGCCATTGTGAAACGCAGTGACGACGGCATCCTGTCGCGTTATCGCGAGCGTTTCGGGAACGCTTGGGTCGAAACCCGTGGTGAACCCGACACGCCTGAGTTTGCCGTTCGCCTGAAGCCATTGGATGAGTTTCGCAATCTTGTGGAACAGCGCAATCAATTCATCATGATTCCAGCCGAAGAAATCAGCGATCATTCGGAAGGAAAGCCCGTTCACATCAATGCGACAAACGTAGCGGAAGTCATCACACCTGCGGGCGGCGCAACCGTGCGTGAAACGATGCAAAACAACCTGAGAGCGATCCTCGAGCATGAGAAAGCCCATGGCCGTGAAGTGCTACCGCATCTGAATCATCCCAATTTTGGATATGCGGTCACCGCCGATGATCTTGCTGCGGTCGTCTCTGAGCGTTTCTTTGAAGTCTATAACGGGCACCCGGGAGTCAACCAGCTTGGCGACGCAACACACCCGAGTATCGAAGCGATCTGGGACATGGCCAATGCCATCCGCCGAACAACGCTTGATGTTCCCCCGTTGATGGGCATCGCAACGGACGACAGCCATGAATACCATGGCAAAGCGGGATCACGACCGGGTCGTGGTTGGGTTATGGTTCGCAGCCAATACTTGACACCGGAACACCTGATCCGTGCCATGAAGCGGGGTGACTTCTATGCATCCAGTGGCGTCACCCTCAACGACGTCGTGTTCGACAGCGGCAAAAGAGAACTCAGGCTGGACATTGCCGCCGATGGTGATGCCGCCTATGAAACCGCGTTCATTGCGACCCTGAAGCCCGATGGCTCAGAAGACAAGGATCGCATCGGCAAACGGGTTGCCGTGTCAAAAAGCCTGACGCCCACCTACAAAATGAAGGGAAACGAACTTTACATACGAGCGATTGTCACCAGCAGCCAGCCGCATCCTGACCCCTCATTCAAGAACCAATACCAACAGGCGTGGACTCAACCCGTTGGTTGGGAAACGGACTGAATACCGATGCAGCTTGCCCATCAACTCCTGTCACGGTCGGTTGACCGAGCAGGCAAGCCGGGCACCGACTTTACGGAAGCCCGTTGCTTGCAACGCCTTGGATTGTAAGCAGCGTTATTTTCCGTAACAGCGGCCGGTCACACTATCCCTCTGGTATCAGCCCACCATCCCACTGGTATCGGCCCACCATCCCACTGGTATCGGCCCACCTCGGCCACACCCACGCATTCAAGTCAGTTTTCATGCCGGGAAAAACATGGGTATCGAGCCGATCCATCTCGGGTCGAATCGAGTCAACAAACCAACATTTATCCTGTTTATCTTACTAATCCGTGAATACACGACACGGGTCTTTCCAATTCTCCACAAATGTTCATTCAAACGACTCGTGATGGATTGACAACCGTTAGACTGTTGGTGAATCAAGCACGCAAAGATCGATAGCAGGATTGCGTAGCAAACAGTCACGGGAGCGACGGTAGGCCGAATGACGAATCAGGCGGATTCTGAGTGGTTTCTTAGAAACAAAGTAGGTGATCAGGGCCCTCTTTCCGAAGCTGCCATGCGTCAGCACGTCGAACAATCGTCGGACAATGAGCTGCTTATACGCCAGGGAAATAGCGACTGGCATTCCGTCGAAGTGATCCGGGCCAAGATTCGCCAACTGAATAAGAGCGGCATTTCCGTCCGTTACAAGAATGTTGCCGAAGGCCCTTTCACCCTCACTCGGGCCCATGACTGCCTCAAACGAATATCCCCCGAAGGGATCGACGTTCAAACGGGCGCAGGCGGCGATTGGATTCCAGCCGCCAGATGGCTCCGCAAGATCGACAAACTACTGAAGACAGAATCGCATGAAGTCGACTCACTCAGTGCCGCAGTTCAGCAGGTGCTGAACCGTAAAGGCATCAGCGGTGTGGCGATTGCAACAGATGAACTGGACCTCGCACCGGCCGATCGGACGGTCGATGCGGCTCCGCAACCCACTGCTGAATCCTATCCCCAACCACTTTGGACGACACCGGTAAAACCGAAAAAACCGGAACCGGTCATCAAAGCTGAGCCCATTTACGAAGCTGAGATCATCAGACAGGTCGAACCCGTCATGGAAGTGGTCAAGGTGATGCGTACAGCAAACGCTTCGGGGCAGACACCAGCCGTGCCCAAGTTCAACCGATTTCAAACGAAATCAGCCTCACCAAACGCATCTTCTAATGTAGCCGCATCGAAAAACACTGAACTTGGCGATGTGACGATCGTCCGCCCACAACCCACCGTCCGCACCCGGCCAACCAATCGGTCAAGTCGCAAAAACAAGACTCTCAGCAACCGACAAAAACTGAGCATCGGTGCCTTGTCAGTAATCACGATTAGCTGTGTCACGGTTGCTGGCCTGACATGGTTTGTTGAACCAGCCAACGAACCAAGCATTGCAAAGTCTGCAGCACGCAACCCGACGGGGTCTGACAACGATCCCGAACAGCAGACATTGGCGCTGGGACTACCGATAGCCCCTGATGTCTTGGTCGACCAAGCAACCTCCGTACCGTCCCCCGAAGCGGATGAGGATCTAGCTGAGCCAGAAGCTACCATCTCCCAATCGTCTCCCGCATTAAACTCCACTCCGCTGACGATCTCGACGGGCACGCTCTTCCGCCCGAGATTCGTAACCAGCGAGGGTGAAGCAAGAGCGGGAACAGCCTTTGCCGCCAAACTGAAGGGAAAACCTGAAACACTGATCATCAGCGCGTTACATCTATTCGGGCCCGCAGGTGGACTAAAAACGAACATTCAGGCTGACAAGCTTGCCACGGCATGGAAAAAACTCGTGTTGGAAGATTGCAAATCGCAAAATCACTTCGGTGAAATCCATATGCAGCCAATCACTTTGGCGGCCGCTCGCCCGCACCCAGAAAACTCTGAACTGGGCGACATTGCAATCTGTAAAGTCATCGACGCGACCGAGATCGAGGCTCTACAACTCTCGCAAAGGGTGCCAGCCAACGGTGAACGCGTATGGCTGGTATCAAAGGTCATCGGAAGTGGATCGCTCATTCATGCTGCCACAGTCGAACGCCTTCAAAATGGCTGGCTCCTGTACAGCTTCGACGATCGCAGCATCAATCTACAGGACTCCAATGGCGCCCCGGTGATCGATCGAACGGGAAGCGTCGTTGCAGTCAACGCCAGCATCACCCAAGAAGGCAGCAGGAAAATCGGCAGCGGAACACCTGTTCGCAATTTTTACCACGCACTTGCTTCCCAACTGTAGTAGCCGCCTGCCTCTAGTTTTAACTCACGCATACGCTGCCACATGGCAGCAACCGCGAGACCGCAAAACGCCAGTGGCCCCCTCTAAATCGACTTTCCCAGATCGTTGATGTGGTTGCTTGCTGAACACACATTCGCAACGTTCTCAGGTTCCAGTTCGTTGACCACGGCATCCTTCTGCATGCGTTAGAATTGATTCGGTGTCAGGTAACTGATTCGGTGTCAGGTAACGTTGCCTCGCCCGAGGAAACTTCGCTCGCAACATTGAACTCGCTACATTGAAATGTACAGTACTCATTCCCAACGTTGACCGCACAGCAGACATGTCCAACACACCCCGCCACATTCTGCTTCTATCACTGACGCTTGCCTGGTTCTTGGTTCTCGACGACCACTGCTGCGGCGTGGAGAGTCCCTTAAGTGGCAAACATGGTTCAAGCAGCGATGTTCGTCCTCTGAATGTACTTTTCATTGCGGTGGACGACCTCCGTCCTGTCCTGGGATGCTACGGTGACAAAACGGCAGTAACTCCCAACTTGGATAGGCTCGCATCCCGCGGCACCGTCTTTGAACGAGCCTATTGTCAGCAGGCGTTGTGCAGCCCATCGCGACTATCGCTGCTGACGGGTCGACGCCCTGACACCACTCGCGTCTGGGATCTGTCCACGCACTTTCGACAAGCTTTGCCGTCTGTCGTAACGTTGCCGCAGCACTTCAAGAACCACGGATACCAAACTCAGGGAATCGGAAAAATTTTGCATGGCAATGGCAAGCCAGCTTTCGACCCACCCTCGTGGTCTTTTGATCCACTGTTGGCAGTCAGTCGCGACCCCAAACTTCGTTACGCATCAGCAAAGAACCTGACCGGCAGTGGATTAAAGCGGGAATCAACAGAAGCGGTTGACGTTGCCGACGACACATACATTGACGGCAAGGTATGCGAAGCAGCGATCGAGCGACTTGCGGAATTGAAGACGGTCGATAAACCATTTTTTCTGGCTGTTGGTTTTAGAAAACCCCATCTTCCGTTCTGCGCCCCCAAAAAATACTGGGACCTGTACGAAAGAAACTTGATCCCGGCGGCTGCCCCAGACGTTCATCCCATCAACGCACCCGAACTTGCAACGCGTAGCTGGCGGGAACTTGAGGGATACCAGGACATCGCAAACGATGGAAAAATATCCGCAGCAAAGACTCGCCAACTACGACACGGTTACTATGCCTGCGTCAGCTATATCGATTCTCTCATCGGCCGCCTCTTGAAGCAGTTGTCGAAACTGCAACTGACCGAAAACACGGTCGTTGTCGTCTGGGGCGATCATGGATTCCACCTGGGTGAGCAGGGACTCTGGACCAAGGCAAACAACTACGAACTGTCAACTCGCGTCCCTTTGATCATGGCTCTTCCAAACCCCTCGTCTAATCATCCACACCTAGCACCGCAACAGCGGGGAACCACCTGTCACAAGCTGGTGGAATTGACCGATATTTTCCCAACGCTAGTAGACATTTGTCGGTTACCAGCACCCATGGGCCTTGAAGGAAGTAGTTTTTCTGGCTTGCTGAAAGACCCCAACCAACCATGGAAATCCGCAGTCTTCAGCCAGCATCCACGCGACGAAAAAGGCAACCGCCACAAGAGCCACGGTACCATCATGGGATACTCTGTAAGAACGGATCGGTACCGTTATGTGGAATGGAAAGTCTGGGATACAGGCAAAATCATTGCCAGCGAACTCTACGACCATCACTCCGAGGCTCTGGAAACGAAAAACTCTATCGAGGATCCTGACTACGCAGAAGCACGACTGCGACTGCACCGCATCCTTGCCGCAGGTTGGAAATCCGCAGGACCACCAAGCAATGAACCCTGAACTTCACCAACGACAACACCAAACTTCAATGCAGCAGTCAATCCAAACGTGGGGTAACGTTCGTGTCCTGTTTTGCATTCTGACGATAACGATCGGATTCCAATGCCAGACAACGCAGCAGGCAACGGCCAATGCTGAAGCCCCCCCCAACATTCTGCTAATCATTTCCGAAGACAATGGTCAAGAACTGGGCTGCTACGGCAACCGATACGTGCGTACTCCTGTTTTGGACAGACTGGCTGACGATGGTGTGCGATTCCACAATGCCTATGTCCCCCAGGCTGGTTGCAGCCAATCCCGTGCAGCCTACCTGACCGGACTCTACCCGCACCAGAACGGGCAAATCGGCTTGGCGACATGGAAATTCCGCATGTACAACGACAAGCAACCAAACCTGGTCCGCAGCCTTCATGACGCAGGTTATCGAACAGGCATCATTGGCAAACTGCACGTCAATCCCGCCACGGCATTTCCTTTTGACATGCAGGAAATTCCATCATCAAATTTCAATCGCAAGGAACTCGATCGCTACGCGATCGAAGCAGCCGATTTTTTCAAACGGTCTTCACAGCCGTTTTTTCTGACCGTTAACTATCCAGACGCCCATCGGCCATTCATCGATCAAGTTGCCGGAATCCCGACCGAACCATTGACAGGAAAAGACGTGGAGGCCATCGATTACTTTGGAATCGATTCGCCTCAATTACGGACGGAGACGGCAAATTACTACAACTGCATGAATCGGCTTGATCACGTGGTTGGCGAACTACTTGAGCAACTGCAAGAATCAGGAAAAGCAGATCAGACATTGGTGGTTTACTTTGGGGACCATGGTGCCGACCTGCTTCGTGGGAAACGCACTTCCTATGAAGGCGGACTTCGGGTTCCGCTCATCATCCGTTGGCCCGGCAACACCCAACCAGGCATTGTCCGCAACGAACTGGTGTCTACTCTCGACCTGATGCCAACACTGCTACAGGCAGCCGGCATCAAAGTCCCCGATGGTCTTGCGGGTCGATCCCTTAAACCACTCCTGAGGCAAGGGGATTCCGAATGGCGCGACTACCTATTTACCGAGTACCATCTCCATTCGGCTCACAATTTTTATCCACAGCGAACCGTGCGTGACTTGCGTTACAAGTTGATTCAAAATCTTCAACCGGGGCAGGTTAACCCAGGCTACGCCTTTACCTTGCAACGTTTTTTCCAGGAACTCCCTGAACTTATCGATGCTGCTTCACCGGTAGTTCAAGAGGCTTACCGTCGGATGGAAACGCCACCGCAGTACGAGCTTTACGACTTGACGAAAGATCCTTACGAATTCCGAAACCTTGCTGACAAGGCTGAACATGCAGACACTCTGAAACGGCTCAGCGAGGAACTTACTGGCTGGCGTGAAAACACCGCAGACCCACTGCTGGACCCAGCCATGCTGTTTCGTCTCAAAAAAGAAGTCGAAGCCTGCATGGTCGATGGCAGGCCAGACAAGCAAGCTTTGCAGCTGAATTACCCTGACTACTTCTTTGAGCACCGTGAATGAATGTGCAGTGCGTGTGACACCAATACAGAACAAACCAATTCGATCACACTGACGATTCAATCTCGCAACGGCAACCTTCAGGCTGGCTGGCAACCAAACTTCGGTTTGCCAGCAGCAGCAGCAGCAGAAAACGCGTGCCGTTTCACCAAACTTGCACACCATTCGGATGACAGCGGATGAACAAACTGTAGTCACCACGTCCCCGGCAAACGTCCCCGGCAAACGTCCCCGGCAAACGTCCCCGGCAAACGTCCCCGGCAAACG
>JAPKCI010000200.1 GCA_028823035.1 Rubripirellula sp. | reverse complement strand
GGGTCTTGGGTTCAGCCACCGGGGTCTTGGGTTCAGCCACCAGGGTATGGCGGAAACTTGGTGAAATTATCCAGTCAGGTTGCACCTGAGAACGCTTGTCTTTCCGTGCAATGCTTGATATCCCTAATGCCCCGCGATACCCATCCTGCATTTCTCCATCGTGCAGAGGTTACAGTTGACGCCTGCGGCAGTTGATGAATGCTTGGGGGTGGCAAAGGTTCCTGTTGAATTCTGCTGGGAACATTTTGCTGACCGATGGATCAAACTTTATTGGGCTCCTGTCCGCTAACTCTTTCTGGAATTCGATGAATGAATGTTAAAGGTCACCGATGGGCACGCCGCTTGTCGCCTCAGTTGTCCCTTGCCAGCGGTTTAGCATTGATCGTGGTCTGCGGCATTTTTACTTCGCCGCGGTCGATGGCTCGCGTTCCGAATATCGTCGTCATCCTGACCGACGATCAGGGTTATGCAGACATCAGTTTGAATCCTCTGCACCCCCAGGAAGTTGCGACGCCGCACATGGACGCACTGGCGGCCGACGGTGTGGTTTTTCGGCAGGGGTACACCAGTGGGCATGTCTGTTCTCCGACTCGTGCTGGGTTGATGCTGGGGCAGTATCAGCAACGCGTAGGGGTTTACTCGGCGGGCGATGGTGGGCGTGGGTTCCGTCCTGATCAACCTATCTTTCCATCCTTCCTGCCCGATGATTACGTGAGCACGGCGATCGGAAAGTGGCACCTCGGTCTGGATGAAGATTACCCAGAGTTAAAATGGCACGCGATGAATCGAGGCTTTGACGAATGTTACAAATTCATGGGGCGCGGCGGGCACAGTTATTTCGACTTGCGGAGTGATTCTGAAGGAAAGTTCGCACACCCGATTTATCGCAACAAACAGCGTATCCATGATGAAGGCTATCTGACGAATCGTTTGAGTGAAGAAGCTGTCAGTTTCATCGAGCGAAACAAGACCCGCCCGTTTTTTCTGTACCTCGCCTACAACGCCGTTCATGCGCCGGCAGAAGCACCCGAAGCAGACATCGAGGCTGCTTTGAAATCGCATCCTGGAATCTCTCGCGAAAGAGCGGTGCTGATGGCGATGCTAAAGCATCTAGATGATGGGGTCGGTGATGTCGTTGCAAAACTGAAACAGGAAGAATTGTTTGAAAATACATTGCTGTTCTTCCTGACAGACAACGGAGGATCCAAGGCGATGAGTGCCAACAATGCACCCTTGCGAGGATTCAAGGGCAGTCTTGATGAAGGTGGAATTCGAACACCGTTCATTGTCAGTTGGCCGAATGAATTTAAGGGCGGACGCACCATCGATACACCTGTCATCTCATTCGATATTTTGCCGACCGCGCTCGATGCGTTGGGTGAATCGATTCCCAGCGATCGCTTTGATGGCAAGAGTTTGTTGCCATTGTTAACCGGTAAGTCAAAGCATCTCCACTCAACCCTTTATTGGAGCAAGGGTGGTGAGGGGGATTGGGTCGTGAGGCAAGGCGACTGGAAACTGCACGTTGTCAGGGGGAAGCCAGAGTTGACCAATTTGGCGAAGGATCCATCTGAAACAACCAACCTTGCCGGGCAGCATGCGGAGCGTGTGCAGGAAATGACTGACGTCTACCAGCGTTGGATCGATCAAATGGTTGACCCGATTACCGGGGGCAGTCGTTTCTGGAATGCTGCAGAGGCAGACCAGACGCAGGCCGGTCGGCCACGTCAGAATGCTCGGCAGCGTGACAGAGACAAGAAACGAGCAGAGCAGAAAAGTAAGCGTGATTCGGAAAGGAAGTAAACGATCGACCGTGCCGCACTGGGCCGAATGCGTGATCTGTTTGTCAGCCGCACTAAACCTCGAACAGAAACAGCGATGGGTCGAAGCGAATCTGTTCGCCATAGATACCCTGCGGTGCTCGTTTACCCGCCGAAATTACCATGCAGATTTCGGCGGCACGGGGTAGTTTCAGCAGTTTGCGGACTCGGGTCGAGTCCATGCCCTCCATTGGGCAACTGTCATAACCAAAAGCTCTCAGGGACAGCATGAGGTTTTCACAACCCAACGCGGTCGACTTGTGAGCCCAGACTCGCATGTCTGCTTTTCCAGCTGGTCCGCGGGGCATCGGCTTTCTCAAGGCCAACGCCCAGAAAACAAGTTTTTTGAACGGCCCGAAAATCGAAAAGGGACCCTGGTTGTAGGCCAGCGGGGCAAGGCGTCGGTAGTACGCCAGTGCCGACGCTGGCACTTCGCGATCCGACCTCTCCATTGCCTCAATCATCATTTTGCGATTCCGGTTCCATGTGTCGAGTCGGGCCACACAGACAATCAGTTCCTGAGCTGTCGCTGCCGCAGGTTGACCAAGGCACAATCGGATCAGTTCGGTTTTTTTATCGCGATCACGCACCCAATGAAATTCCCACGGTTGCAGATTCGACGAGTTCGGAGCGAGCAACGTCAGTTCCAGACAGCGTCGCATGATCTCCTCTGGGATTGGCTCATCTGTGTAAATTCGTGTGCTCCGTCTGGACCTTACTACCTTCTCGAATTCTTCCGGATTTGTACTCGTTGCATTCTCGGAGTAATCAAAATCCGGAACTTTCTCGAAAATCTCGGTCGCTTTGGGCATCGGATGGCAGCAGTGAGAGGCGTGAACAAGACAAAGGATTCTAGCACCCTGTCCAACCGTCGGCAGTGAACCAAAGCGAACGAATACTCTCCATCATCGGAGGTTTATCGTTCGGGAACTACGTTATGCTGAGCGATTCCTGTTGTCATTCTTACGATCAAAGGTGAGCCATCATGGTGATCACGGTTGAAATCAGCATGTATCCGTTTCTGGAAAATTTCCGCGACTCAATTAAGGATTTTATCCGTAAGCTTAATGAGTATGGTGAGTTGCAGGTTTCATCCGGTCCAACCTCAACTGTCGTGATTGGCGATTATGATCGGGTGATGCAATGCCTGACAGAAATGTTGCGTTGGTCGTTCCAACAGCACGGACAGGCTGTTTTCGTCACGAAATTCCTGCCCGGTTATGAACCCGGGTGATCCATTTGGTTGCAAAGCCCGCCGTCTCCTCCTAAAGGATCGCGGTAGTTAACATGACACCGCAGCACCGACTCTGGATCATGCTGTCTGAGTCGCTGTTGATTCTGATTTAACACACACGGTTTTCTGATTTAGCGCACATGGTATTTTCATCACCGAAATCCCTCTGTTCCGGAACCCCAATGCAACTTCGAAGTGCATCTTTGTTGTTTTTGGTGGTCGCATCGTCATGGCACGTTGCCACGTTATCGTTTGCTGACGAAGTCGCAACACAGCAAGACGGGTTGGAACAAGAGCAGCAATACAACCGTGACATCCGACCGATACTTGCCGAACATTGTTTTGCATGCCACGGATTGGACAGCGTTGCACGAGAAGCCGAGTTGCGTCTTGATGAACGCAAGGTTGCTGTCGATTCGGGGGCCATTGTGCCTGGGAAACCTGATCAGAGTGAGTTGATGGCTCGTCTTACGGCCACTGACCCAGAGATGGTCATGCCTCCGCCGGAAACGGGTCACAAGCTGAGTTCAGTTCAGGTTTCGATATTGAAACAATGGATTGCCGAGGGAGCGCAGTACCAACGCCATTGGTCTTTCATTTCTCCACGCAAAGTTGATTTTCCCGAAACTGTGGATGATCAATGGGCAACCCGTCCCATTGACCGATTTGTGCTGCATCGGTTGGAGCAATCCGGTTTGCCGCCTTCAGGACCGACCGATCGGGCGAGCCTGTTGCGACGTGTTTCACTGGATATCACCGGTTTGCCCCCCACGCTTGAGCAGGCACGGGAATACTTGTCTGACTCATCGCCAGAGGCCTATGAAGCCTTGGTTGATCGATTGCTCGAAAGTGAGAACTATGGAGAACATTGGGCACGGATGTGGTTGGACTTGGCTCGCTACGCGGACACTAAGGGCTATGAAAAAGACAGGCACCGTGACATTTGGCGGTACCGTGATTGGGTGATCGATGCCTTCAATCGTGACTTGCCCTTTGATCAGTTTACGATCGAACAACTTGGTGGCGATTTATTGCCGGAACGGACGGATGACCAGATTCTGGCAACAGCATTCCATCGCAATACGATGACCAACGACGAAGGTGGAACCGATAATGAAGAGTTTCGGATTGCGGCTGTCAAAGATCGCGTTGACACCACCATGCAAGTCTGGATGGGCTTGACCATGGGATGTGCGAAATGCCATTCGCACAAGTACGATCCGATCAGCATTCGCGACTACTATTCTTTCTTTGCCTACTTCAATCAGACTCAGGATGCTGACAACGAGGCACCTTTTTATCCCACCCCCACTGCCGAACAGACACACGAACTGACAATGCTTGCGGCTGACTTGCAGCGGGCAACGGAATTGTCCACTCAGCGTCCTGGCGACTTTGCTGAGCGTTTTGAAGCGTGGAAGCAGTTGCTGGCAGAAAATCCGCTCTGGCAACCACTCTCGCTGGTGGAATTCAAGTCCGAGGCGGGGGTGCAAATGCATCAGGATGATCAGGCCAGGTTGATTGCCAGTGGTGATCGGCCTGAAAAAGATACCTGGCAGATCACTTTCGAATTGCCTCTCTTGCAAGGCGAGGAAAAGTACACTTCGTTGCGAATCGAGCATTTCCCGCAGGCCATTGGTGGTGGCGAGTGGGTGGACAAAAATGTGGCTGTCCGTGAGTTGACCGTTGAGTTAATTCAGTCTGATGGCACGGTCGACATGCAAAAAATGAAAAATCCGCGAGCGACCTTTTCCCAGAAAGGCTGGAATGTTGCTGCTGCTGTGGATGGCAAGCCGGATGCGGGTTGGGGATTGTCGCCGCGGTTCACCGAACCACAGGCAGCTCTGTTTGATTTTGAAAAACCGATCGCGGGCGGCACTTTGAAGGTCACTTTGGAGCAGCAGTACGGCGAAGGTTTACTACTGGGACGGTCCCGATTTTCAATCAGTCGCCACCCGGTGCAAAGGTTGCGGGCGGAGTTGCAACCAGCATTGGAAGAGACGTTCTCGAAGACGGTGTTTCCGGAAACCATGCGGCGAATCAAGGAAGTTGAGACGGCAAAGAATCGGTTGGATGATTTAAAACGACGCATTCCGAAAACTCCGGTGATGCTTGAACTGGGTGATAAACGCCAGCGAAAAACACGGATACACAACCGTGGCAACTTCCTCGATCAGAGTGATGAAGTTTCGCCTTCGGTGCTGGTTTCTTTTGGCAACATGCCACCAGAGGCACCTGTGAATCGGTTGGGTGTCGCAAGGTGGTTGGTGCAAGCGGACAATCCATTGACTGCTCGCGTTATGGTCAATCGAATTTGGGCCAGAATTTTCGGAATCGGTTTGGTGGAAACGGAAGAAGACTTTGGCACTCAGGGGATGCTGCCTTCTCACCCTATGTTGCTGGATTGGCTGGCCGTTGATTTCCGTGAACAGGGTTGGTCGATCAAACGCTTGATCAAAACGATCGTGATGTCCAAAACTTATCGCCAGAGTCCCGCTGTTTCCGAGAAAGCACTGGAAATCGATCCGCGAAACCGCTTGCTGTCTCGTGGTCCACGCTTTCGACTGAGTGCCGAAATGGTACGTGATCAGGCGCTTGCTGTTGCCGGGTTGTTGGTCACAAAGGTGGGTGGGCCATCGGTGATGCCGCCACAGCCGACCGGTATTTGGAAATCAACCTACAGTGGCGAAAAATGGAAGAACTCGGTGGGGCCAGATCGGTTTCGACGCGGCTTGTACACCTACTTGAAAAGGACCAGTCCTTATCCGGCGATGACGACATTTGATGCTGGCAGCGGAGAGGTTTGCCAGATCCGACGTATTCGTACCAATACACCTTTGCAGGCTTTAGTGACGTTGAATGACGTTGTCTTTATGGAAGCAGCAGGAGCTCTGGCGAAACGGATGGAATCGTCCGGAAAAACACTGCCGGATAAATTCGCCGCAGGATTCCAGATGGTGCTGGTCAGAAAAGCGGATGGTGTCGAAATCGACCGGCTGGTTGCTTTGTACGATTCATTGGAAAATGAGATGTCCGAGGGACAGGCTTTGCTTCATTCGGCCAAAGTCGACTCCGGAGACCCACGGATGGTGGTGATTGCCAACGTCCTGTTGAACCTTGACGAGACGTTGATGAAGCCCTGAACCGTCCAGGGGACGGCCAGTTGAAGTGTCACGCAGTTGTTGAAGTGTCACGCAGTTGTTGAAGTGTCACACAGTTGTTGAAGTGTCAAAATGGGATTCACTGCAGGATCGTGCTGACTGACTTGGCCCGATGACGACTTGCCCGGCGTCCGAATAGTAAAACGAATTTGAAAGATGAACATGAACCTTCCTTTGCCACTGAAAAAGCTTCGCGCCGTAACCCGCAGGCACTTCTTTGAGCAGACAGGATTGGGGTTTGGTGCATTGGCACTCAATTCGATTCTGTCTCGCGATGGTTGCGCAGCTGATGAATCTTTTCGCATTCCAGCCAAGGTCAAGTCGATTATCTATCTGCACATGGCGGGGTCGCCATCTCAGTTGGATCTGTTCGAAAATAAGCCTGCGTTGGCACGTCTGCATGATACGGAGTGCCCGAAGGAGTATTTGGAGGGCAAGCGTTTTGCCTTCATTAAGGGAACACCCAAGATGTTGGGGCCGCAGTTCAGTTATCAGCAGTATGGTGAAACGGGACAGTGGGTCAGCGAACTGTTGCCGAATCTGTGTCGCCAGATCGATGACCTCTGTGTGATTCGTTCGATCAGCACCGAGCAGTTCAATCATTCCCCTGCTCAGTTGTTGATGCAAACAGGGAATCCTTTGCTTGGTTATCCAGCGATGGGGTCCTGGGTTACTTATGGGCTGGGAAGCGAGAACGAGAACTTGCCTGGGTTCGTGGTTCTTTCATCCGGTGGAAAAACCCCAAGTGCGGGAAAGTCGCTATGGGGAAGCGGTTTTCTGCCCACGGTGTATCAGGGTGTGCAATGTCGCACAGACGGCGGCGATCCGATTCTGTACCTTTCAGATCCCAAGGGAATGACCCGCACGGCGCGACGCAAAACGCTGGATGCACTGAACGATCTGAATCGTTATCAACATCAGCATGTGGGTGATCCGGAAACGATGACCCGGATCGCGCAATACGAACTTGCTTATCGCATGCAGGTTTCGGTACCGGAGGTGATGGACATCAGCAGAGAATCCCAGGCGACGATGGACCTTTATGGTGCGAAGCCCGGATACGTTTCCAAAGCAGAGTCAGCCGCGGACCCTCGAGCTCTTTACAGCGGTGATGATGCGACGTTTGCAAATAATTGCCTGCTCGCCCGACGTCTGGTGGAAAGTGGGGTTCGCTTTGTCCAGTTATATGATTGGGGATGGGATCATCATGGGTCAAGTCCGGGTGAGTCGATTGATGAGACGCTGCCGATCAAGTGCCGCCAAGTGGATCAAGCGATTGCCGCATTGCTGGCTGACTTGAAGCAACGGGGCATGCTGGAAGAGACCCTTGTTGTCTGGGGAGGTGAATTCGGTCGTACTCCGATGATGCAGAACAATGTGAACAGCAAGTTGGTCAAGGGGTTCATCGGTCGCGACCACCATCCCCACGCTTTTACGATGTGGATGGCCGGTGGCGGAATTAAACCCGGGGTCTACGGCCAGACGGATGATCTTGGGTATTATCCAGTCGAGAATCCCGTTAGCGTCCGTGACTTGCAGGCAACCATTCTGCACCAGATCGGGATTGATCCGCACCGGTTCAATTTTCCCTACCAGGGACTGAATCAGCGATTGATTGGCCCCACCCAGAAAGGCCAAGTGCTGACTGATATTCTCGCTTGAACACAATGATGGTGGGTTCTGTGCATGGGGTGACAAAATGAGTGACTTAGTTCCGAGCTCAGCGGATTATCTCATCACGGATGAGGACGTGAGTCGTGTGAACAGGTTGAGCAAAGAAGGAGGTTACTGGAGTCCCGATTTGGCACCCGTGCCGCCTTCGGCTCGCACGTGGGGGCTGCGCGATATCGTCTCGCTGTGGGTCGCGTTATCAGCCTGCATCCCCACCTACATGCTTGCGTCGTCGCTGATCGAGGAAGGCATGAACTGGTGACAGGCGGCTGGTTTGGAATCCAATGCTGGATTGGCGCTTCTTGTACGGGCGTACCGCGCGGCCAATGGATTTGGGCCCATGCTTTCACAGCCGTCCAGCTTTGCAGTTGATGGAAAAAAGGCAGGTGAATTCTGGAGCTTCTTTTTCCCCGCCTTGACTGCTAACGTAGGGTTTTTGGCCACCTTGTCGCTGAATATTCCCGACTTCACACGTTACGTTCGAACCCAGCGGGAACAGATCCTCGGGCAAGCAATGGGGTTGCGTCGGTGATTGGTGCTGACCTTTCTAAGGGGATGATCGATCTGGCAATCGAGAAAGAACATCGCCGACCCCTCGGGATTGAGTATCGTGTGCAGAATGTCAGTGAACTTGATGCTCAGCACACCTGCGATCTTGCCTTTGCCGATTGGTTGCTGAATTACGCGTCGACGGCCCAGGAACTGGAACGTATGTGCAAGGCGATCGCGAGGTCTCTGGAAAAATGGGCGATTCGTTACGATCAATACAAATCCTGATGATCCCATTTCTGAGTTCGAGATGGGCCGCAAGTATCGCTTCTTCAAGCAGACTGATTTTGAGGGACGCGAAACAGACGAAATGCCGGAAGGTACGCCGGTGATTTGGACGTTGTTAATGCCGGAAGAAAATCAGGTTTCCATCACCAATGATCATCTGTCCCGTGAGACAGTGACGAACACGTTGCTGAAGTCGGGATTCCGCGAGGTCAAGTGGCACTCGCCTCAGATCGATTCCGTCGCAATCCAGATGCGTATTGGAAGCCACTTTTGCAATCACCTCCCTTTGCCTTCACCGAGTGTTTTGTCTGAAACTATCGAGATACAGGGCATCCGTATGAGCGAGTGTAGCACCGGCGTGAATGAGTTTCCCAACGCATGTCAGCAAGTGACCGATTCGTTGCAGCAGCGTTTTTAAGTTTACCGGGTTAACCGGTCTGTGAAGTCAAGGAACCAGTTCCAGTCGACTTCTCCCAGGCCGTGCCCACCGCTGCGAATGTGATAGCCTGTCTTGCCGGCGATTCGAGGCTGATTCAGGGGAGGCATTGTCGTTTCCGTGATGGATTTGGTGCCAAGTAATTCGAACACCGGTGCGGCTGAGACAAGTGCGGTGTATTCGCCTTTTGGATCGGCCCACAGGTCTTCATCAGCGCTCGCGACGTAGACGGCTCGTGGTGCGATCAAGGCCATCAATTCGTGTTGATCAACCGGAATATCAGATTCCCGCTTGGCGTATTCCGCGAATGATTCGCAAAACCAATGCGGGAAACTGCTGGTAATACGACCAACGGTTTCTCCGTAAGCACGCCGTGACAAGGCGGCGCCACCGCATCCCGAGTTGTTGCTGTAGGCGACAGCGAAACGGGGATCCTCACAAGCAGCCCAAAGTGACGTTTTACCACCTCGCGAATGACCAACCACCGCGACCTGTTCGGAATCGATGGCTGATTGTGTCTCCAGATGATCCAGTATTCGACTGGCGGCCCAACCCCATGCCGACAAACTCCGCCAAGCATCCGGGGTTGGCGGTTTTCCTGCGGCAAAAAAAGCGCGGATACCCTCGGCGTAACCATCCTTCCGGTCAGGGTCGACATCCGAGGTATGAAACGATGCGGTCGCGTATCCCCTTTCGATCAAAGTTTTGGCAGGCCAGAACGGATCGTTTTCACTCACCGCTTTTTCAAGTGGAATGAAGTAGCGGTTATTGATGTGGATGACAGCCGGTACTGGGGCTTGCGATTGATTTGGAACAAACAGAACAAACGGGAAGTTGAATTCACGATCGCCGATGCTGACCGTTGCCATCATGCTGCGACCGGTCGCGAGGCCATTCCAGATGTTTTTTTGTTCAGCGACTTGTTCGAATGCAATCGAGTATTCCGCCTCGGGGCGGTTCCCGTAGACTTTGTTCCGGAACAAAGTTATCAATTCTTCACGTCTCGATTGATTCCATGCATTTACCGTTGAAATTGGCGTTCCATCGTTGGCCAACAGAGGGTCAGGGAGAGTATAGGGTGGAACCTTGGATTCGTAATAATTGAATTCGGAGCGTCGCTGAGAGTTCTTTTGGACCAAGTCGCGACGGGCTTTCCACGGCGTATCATTGGTGTTTTTTTCGGATTGGCTGTCTTGACCTTCGCTGATGGCGTTGGCTTGAGCATGGCAGAATGCCCCGCCAACGGTGGGCTGGGCCACGAGGACCAAAGTTGTGATCAAAATCCATGTGCCATTTGGACTCACGGTGGGGGCGGTTTTCATTGCAAAGGCCTTGTGGATGAAGTGGGGGGCTTGCCGTTTATAGTCGGGTGAGCAGTTGGTGACAGCATTGCTCGACGAAGATTCGGAAAATTGATTTGATTCAAAACTCGCGGAGTATCGTGGTGTTCATTCTTGTAACGCCCGGAGAGCCTTGATTGTTCCAGGTACTTAAGTCTCGACTACTTTAAGGAAAAATAGCTATGAAATGTCTCTCAGGTGTAATTGTCGCCTTCGCTTTGGTCATTGGCGCTAACGCCGATACTAATGCGCAGGAACAGCGTGAGCCGCGGCAAAGAGGTCTCGAACAGGAGGAGCCCGGTGGTGGACCGGGTCGCGGTGGACCGGGTCGCGGTGGTCTAGGTCAAGGTCAAGGTGGTCCAGGTCAGGGTGGTCCAGGTCAGGGTGGTCCAGGTCGCGGTGGTCCAGGTCGCGGTGGTCCAGGTCGCGGTGGTCCAGGTCAAGGTGGTCTAGGTCAAGGTGGTCCAGGTCAAGGTGGTCCAGGTCAGGGTGGTCCAGGTCGCGGTGGTCTAGGTCAAGGTGGTCAAGGTCGCGGTGGTCCAGGTCAAGGTGGTCAAGGTCGCGGTGGTCCAGGCCAAGGTAGTCAAGGTCGAGGCGGTCCAGGCCAAGGTAGTCAAGGTCGAGGCGGTCCAGGAGGCCAAAGTGGCATCATGAGTTTTCTGCCCGTTTTGATCGTACTTGATGTCAATCATGATGGTGAGATTTCAGCGAGCGAGATTGCCAATGCCGCTGCTGCCCTAAAAACTCTCGACAAGAACAATGATGGGAAACTAACTGCTGACGAGGTCCAGCCAGATTTTGGTGGACGTGGCGGGCGCGGTGGACCCGAGCGAGGTGGGGCCGAGCGGGGCGGAACTGGTCGAGGTCCGGGACGCGAAGTGCCGGGAGGCATCCCTGAGCGAGGAGCCGAACGTGGTGGGCCTGGTGGGCAGGCGAACGCTGCTAGTCGACTGATGGGTTTTGACGAGAATAAAGATGGAAAACTTAGTAAAGATGAACTGCCGGAGCGGATGCAGCCACTCATGGCGCGGATGGACCGTGACGCGGATGGTTTTCTTTCTAAAGAGGAGCTTGAAACGATGGGTGGCGCTGGTGGTCGAGGTCCGGGTGGCGCTGGTGGTCGAGGTCCGGGTGGCGCTGGTGGTCGAGGTCCGGGTGGC
>JAPKCI010000484.1 GCA_028823035.1 Rubripirellula sp. | reverse complement strand
CGCTTGCCCCGAGGGGATCCGCGACGACTGCCTCAGCCGTGTACTCACCACTGTGGGTGCCGGACTGGGTTGTCCACGTGATCAAGCCGGAGTCAGACACCTGCATGCCTTCGGGAGCATTGTTGAGTTTGTAGGCCAAGGTGGACTTGGCGTCGTCAGCGTCGGCGGCGTCCAGTTGCACGCTCACGCTTTCGCCCGCCAAGATGTCCGCTTGGCCAAGCGCTGCCAATGTTGGGTCTATATTTGCCAGAACGGTAATATTAACGAGCAACGCGCTCTTGGCTCCGTGCGGATCTGTTGCGGTGAACAAGACATCGTAAGCCCCCACTTGATCGCTTGCAGGTACCCAACTAAATCCTGAAGCGGCATCGTAGGTTGCCCCAGTCGGCAGATCACTCGCAGCCAACACCAAGTCGGTGTCATCCGAGTCCGTGGCGACCGGGATAAAGCCCAGCAGGTTTTGCTCCTTGACCGTTTGAGAGCCGATGGCCGCCCACTCGGGTGTGTGGTTAACCGTGACGGAGATATTCCGACCAGCTGCCAGGCCGTCTTGATCGACCACCAGTATCCTGACTTTGTAGGTATCGCCCTCAAGCCCGCTGTCCACCACCCATTGAATCAGGCCCTTTTTGGTGATCGTCATGCTCTCCGGCTTGTTTTGCAGTATGAATCTCAGCTGGGACAAGTCTCCCTCATCATCAGCAACCACCTGCACCTCCAAGCTATCCCCGGTTGAGACCGTGATGGGATCAATCGTCTCGATCGTCGGTGGAGCGTTAACCAATACGAGCGCTTCATCGCTGAGTTCGAAACCAACGGTGTTTGCGATAATGACCGTGTAGAAACCTTCATCGGCCTTGACTGCGTTTTCGATCACCAGCGTGTTCGCGGTTTTACCCTCGATGGCCACACCATCCTTGAGCCATTGGAAGGTCATGGGGGCGCTACCTGACGCCAAGGCGAAGAGTGTTGCTGAATCGCCAGCAAAAATGTCTGCGCCAAGCGGCTGGAAGTTGATTGATATCGGCTCGTCAACTATCACTTCTGCATCTCGACTCGCGACAACTTCGATCGAGTTGCTGACCTTGACGTGATAGGTGCCGCTATTGGCTCGCACCACCTCGGCCATCTCCAGCCCCGATCCGGTTGCCCCCTCGATCTTCTTGGATCCATAATACCATTGGTAGGCATAGGGACCGCTTCCGCTCACGACAACGCTCATGTTGAGCGTGGCCGCGATGGCAACATGAGTGTCCTTAGGTTGGACGGTAATCTCCAGCGGAAGGAGAACGTTCAGAGTGGCAGCTTCGCTTACGATCGCGCCGTGGGAACTTTGAACGATCACCGCATAGGCCCCGTCATCCACCGCATCGACAGAATCGATGGTCAACGTCTCAGCGGTGGCACCATCAATATCTACGCCATCGTGCTGCCACTGGTAGGTGAATGGGGCTGTGCCCGTGGCCTCAACCGTGAACACTGCACTCCTGCCCTTCTCAACCGTTAGACCAACCGGTTGGGTCGAAATCCCCGGAGGAATGTTGACCACCAGCGCCGCGGAATCACTCGTCACCGCACTGACCGCGTTACTCAAGACCGCATGATAAGCACCTTGATTGGCGGAGTTGACGCTGCTTATTTGCAACGAAGACTGGGTAGCACCGTCCACAGCGGTACCGTTAAGATACCATTGATAACTGACTGGGTTGGAGCCATTGGCGACCACATCCAGAACGACAAGCCCCCCCGCAACCACCGACTGCCCCTGCGGGTGCTGGGTTATCGTCAGCGGTGTCAGTACCAGGACATCTACCGCATCGCTGTTGGTGATTCCAGCCTCGTTTGACACCTCGACGGAGTAGCTGCCCTCACCGGATAGTTTTAAGCTGGTTAAAGCCAGAACGCCCTGGGTTTCGCCGTCCAAGACAACACCATTCTGGCGCCACTGGTAAGAGACTGTCCCGGAACCGATCGCCTCCACACTTAATGAGATGCCGCCGCCAACTGACACCGATCCGCCGATCGGTTGAGTCTGGATAACCGGCGGGGCAACAACCGTAACGGCTGCGACTGAACTGGTGACCGTCCCGGCAGTATTGGAAACCGTCACATGATAACTGCCGGTATCACCCGAAGTCGCTTCAGAAACGGAATATATCGATTCGGTTGCACCGCTGATGGATTGGTCATCCTTGTGCCACTGGTAAACGAGATCCTTGCCGGTCGCTGAGACAGACAGCAACAACCTGGCATTTTGGCCAATTGTTTTTCCACTGGGCGCGGTCGCGATGGCCGGCGGGGCAATGACGCTTATCTGAATCGAGGCACTCACTCTCGTTCCCACTGTGTTAGTCACCTCGACCGAGTAATCACCCGCATCTGTTTCAGCGACGTTGCTCAACTGCAGGGCG
>JAPKCI010000483.1 GCA_028823035.1 Rubripirellula sp. | reverse complement strand
AACCAAAAACACCCCTGGGGTGAGATCATCGAGAGCCGCCAGGACGGGCCGATGCGGATCGGCCTACACCAGTGCAACGCCCGTAAAGGTGGTCTCAACGAAGGGAATCCGACCAACCAGCAACTCATAGAATGGGAAATCCCAGGCGACGGTCAACGGGAAAAACTCACTTATGAAACCTGGCTCGATGCGAGCTGGACAGTTTGGGTCGGCTGGGAAAATGCGCCCTATCAGCGCGGATTGCGACCCTCGCAGCTGGTGCAGAAATTCTACCCGAAGCACTTCAAACCGAAACCAGACAACAAGGCCGACAACAAGATCAAACAGGCTTATGAAGCGTCGATGGCGGCCACGCTTTTCAAAGCCGGATACAAAGGTCCACACGTCCGAGTCCACAGCATGACCTTCGAACCGCTGATCGACACCTGGCCACCGAAAAGCCACGTTTCGCTCTACGGGGAAAACGACGAGATCAAGATCGAGCCACTGATCCTGCAATTCGCACAGCGCGCGTTCCGCACCCCGCTCGTATCAGAGGACGTCACGCGCTATGTGGATCTCGTCAGGGCTCAGCTGGGAAACGGCCGCAGCCGCACCGAAGCCCTGCAGGTCGGCTACACCGCGATCATCGCCTCCCCGCGGTTTTACTATCTTCAGGAGTCTGAAACAGGTGGAAAACTGAATCAGTTCGAGCTCGCCTCACGCCTCAGCTATTTCCTGTGGTCGTCGATGCCCGACGAGCAGTTGTTCGAACTGGCCGCCGCGGGGAGGCTGTCCGATCCAACCGTGATACACCAACAGGTCGAACGCCTGCTAGATCACCGCAACGCGAAATCCTTCGTGCGGCGCTTCACAGAGCGCTGGTTACGGCTCGACAAACTCGGATCGATGCCCCCTGAAAACGGCGGCCCGTTCCGCATCTACTGGGATCGCCAGATGGAACCAGAAATGATCAAACAGACCGACGCGTTCTTCTCCCACATTTTGAAAAGCAACGGTCCCATCCGCGATTTCATCCACTCCGATTACACCTTTCTCAACGAGCGAGTCGCCTTTATCCTCTACGGCCGCGACGACGTCTGGGGCGATGGCTTTCGCAAAGTCCCCATCAACAATCCGAAGCGTGGCGGTATCCTCACGATGCCGGCCGTGATGACCGCCACCGCCAACGGCGTCGACACCTCACCTGTAGTGCGTGGCGTGTGGATATTGGAGAATATTCTCGGCACGCCAGCGGCTCCACCACCTCCCGACGTCGAACCACTCGCCCCCGATCTGCGGGGCAACAAAACCATCCGCGAACAGCTCGCCGCCCACCGCGAAGTGGCCTCGTGCAACAATTGTCACCGCAAAATCGACCCGATGGGCTTCCCCTTTGAAAACTTCAACGCCGTTGGCGGTTGGCGAGAAAAATATCCGGGAACCAGGCGGGACATCGACCCGTCAACGATGCTCTCAGACGGCCAGCAGGTCGAAAACATCGCCGCTTTCAAAAAGGCGCTCCTCGGACGCGAGAATCTTGTCGTCCGGTGCCTAGCTGAAAAGCTCCTCAGCTACTCCAGTGGCCGCCGGCTCGAGCCAAACGACCGGGGCGAGGTCGACCACATCGTCGCGGAGATGGAAAAAAGCGGCAACAAACTGCGCGACCTGATCCATCTAGTCGTGCGTAGCGATGTTTTCCTCACCAAGTAGTGTTGAAGTCGTCATCTTGTCCACCTCACCTTTCAACACCGCTCCGAGAGACTGCGGGGAGTCGGTTGTTCAATGGCTAGGGTGACAGTGAGGCACCGGAGCGGTGCTGGTACGATGTATCTGAATGCTGCCTCCGGTTGAACAGTTTCAATTCTTCACCCGAACTGACCGCCCTGTTTGTGGATGAGTGCGACGAGTGCCTAGCGGCCGTTAGAAGCCGCATCATGCAAAGGGGTCACTCCTCGGAAGTGCGCCTTCGAGCTCAAATTCACGCTAGCAGCCAAACTTTGTTTGACAGTTTTATTGTTTCCGTTGATTGCAGCATCAAGCAGTGTTTCATGTGCTAGCGGTTTTCATTTCGCTGTGCCTATCTTGCGGCTGCCATCCGGGTTTTGAATTGAGCCCTGGCTTGCTCGAGGACAGTGGCGTACTTCGGATCAGAAACGAGGTTGGTGTACTGCCCTGGATCCTTGATCATGTCGTACAGCTCTTCGCCTTTACCGTCATAATTCATGTAATGCCATTCGGCTGAACGCAGGCCGCCGCCTGCCCGGTTATGAATGGACAGGGCTGTGTCGCGCACTTTCGCATTCGGATTGCGTAAAATCGGGGTCAGGCTTTTGCCATGAAGGTTCTTTGGCATTGGCAATCCCAGCAGGTCTGTCCAAGTAGGATAGAGATCCACAAGCTCGACAAATGACGATGTCCGTCCCGGCTTGATCCCCG
>JAPKCI010000482.1 GCA_028823035.1 Rubripirellula sp. | reverse complement strand
ATCAACGAGTCTCATCGCAAACTCCGCATCGCACGCTGAATCCGGTCTGCTGTTTGGCTGCGTGTTTGGTCGCAAGTTCCAGTTTCACGTTTGTCTGGCCTGGTGCTCGTCTGGAATCACGGTTGATGAGACGAGTGCGATGATCGTTTGGCCTTCGCTAGGTTGCAGTTTGTGATCAACCGTATTGATGTCCAGATTTCCCAGTTCGTTGACGACACACAACAGGCTTGCACCATCTTGATATCGATCCAAAAAATCCTGGTAGGTGAAGTTCTCAGAGAGCGTCGTTGTTTTGAACATTGCTCCGACTTCGTGAGACGCCTCAAGTTTTGAAAAGGTCAGTTCTAAATCGAACAATTCGCGACCCATCAAGTTGCGTGTCATGCCGCGGCGGCTGTGCTGGTTTTGTTTTCGGAAGCTCAGTTGATATGCGTTTGCCCGTCCAAAGAGTGCTTGGCATTCCCTGACTGCGAGTGAATTGACTTCATCGTTATTGGTAAGCGCAAGCATCTTTCCGATGCCGCTGAGTTCCAGATCTTCTCGCACGTGTTCATTGAGGATGTTCGCGCAGACTGCCGGTAGCCCGGCGATTTTTGCTTTGGCAACTTTGTTGTAGTTGGTGTCAATGAGTAGTACGGGACACTTGAGTTTTTTGAATTCCTGAGCAAGGTCCCGTGTCCATGCATCCGCGCCGGCAATCAGCACTCCATTAGTACTTTGCTGGGACAGCCCTAGGACTCTTGCCAGGGGTCCCGCGGTAAGACCATAGATTGTCACGGTACCGAGGATGACTAGAAAGGTAACTGTGTCCAGGTGGTGAGCCCCGTCAATGGCAAGCGCCGGCGGCAGTGATTCCATCTCGATTGCAAACACACTGCTGACGGCTGCTGCGACGATGCCGCGTGGTGCCAGCCCCGCAATGAAAGCCTGTTCGCGAAATCCAAGCGGACTTCCCAGCAGGGAAAGATAGACTGCAGCAGGGCGTACCAGCAGAATCAGGACGGCCAAGAAAACGAGTCCGGGAATACCGATGGCGATGACCTCGGCGATATTGACTCGTGATCCCAACACGATGAACAAGCATCCGATCAGCAGCGTTCTGAGATGCTCTTTGAATTCAACGATGTGTTCGACTCTAAGGCTCCCGCTACTGGAAAGCCAAAGCCCCATCACGGTGACTGCGATCAAGCCGGACTCGCTGGCAATGTGATCACTGATCGCGAAAAAAAGCAAACCGATGGCGAGAGTCGCAACGCTCTGAAGGTGATCCGGGATCAGGTAATGACGAAAAGCAAACGCCAGTGTCATTCCACCCGCGATGCCCAAGCCGCTGCCCACACCTGCAGTTTCCAGCAGCATCACCACTGCGGAAAGCAGGCTGGGTTCGTGGACATGAATCATCAACTGATCAAAGACCAGAACGGCTAATACTGCACCGATGGGATCGATCACGATCCCTTCCCACTTGAGTGTGGTAGCGACACGTTTGCTGGGTCGGACCTGACGTAGCAAAGGCCCGATGACCGTTGGGCCGGTGACCACGAGAATTGCGCCAAGCAGGCAACTTAGCCGCCAGCCAAAGTCGAGAATGTAGTGGGCAGCCACGGTCGCGCCGGCGGAGGTGATCAGGGCACCGATGGTGCACAGGCGAAACGCAGCACTGCCCGCTTCACGCAATTCCCGCAGATTCAGTGACAGTCCACCTTCCAGCATGATCACGGCGACTGAAAGCGACACGACTGGGAACAGCAGCAGCGGGCCCGTCTGATCGTTGCCGGACGTCAGGCTCGTCAGGAACGCATCAGGTTCGATAAAGTGTCCGAGGGCCATTCCGAATAACAGCAACAGCAGAATACCTGGCAATCGGGTTCGCCACGCGATCCATTGGGCGGTGAGTCCCAATGCGGGAATCATCGCAAGGTATAACAGCAGTTCCATTTGGAAGATTCAGTTGAAGAATGTGTTTCGGGGGGGGCGTCGGTCAGACTTGAGCCTTGCGATATTCACGACCGAGGTTTCTTGAGGTATCTGTGAAAGAATCGTGAAGTGGCTTCAATCGTCGCGTCGAGATCATCACCTTGCCAGCCATGACCGGCGTTGATCAGGAACTCAACGCGTCCCGCTACGCCAGCTTTGCTCATCGCCGTTACCATTTTGATGGCTTGACTGTGCGGAACCAGAATGTCCTGAGTCCCCTGGAACAGCAGCATGGGGGCATCTCCACGATCGACGTAAGTGAGCGGAGATGCCTGTCGATAAGCATCCGTTTTGTCCTGCTTTGAACCACCAATGAAATCAGTCACCAGTGGAATGCTCAAGTTGGGAATGTCATCAGCATCGAGCTGTGTCGGTCCGAAGAATGAGACCACTGCTTGAACCTTGCTGGATTGATCAGGCCAGCCGCCATTGCCTTCCAACCCATCC
>JAPKCI010000199.1 GCA_028823035.1 Rubripirellula sp. | reverse complement strand
GAGCCATTTCTGAGGCAGCTGGTGTCGCGACTGGGAGTTCCCGAACGCCATGCGGAAGATGTTGTTCAGCAGGTACTGCTGGCCATTGCGAAATCTGTTGACGGTTGGACAGATGACCAACAGACCGCTTCATTTCGGAGATGGGTAGCGACAGTCGCTCGAAATATTGTCATCAAGTTCATGAATCGAGAACGCAAGCAGGCGGGTGCCCACGGCGGAACAGATTTCATCGAACAACTGGAACAGTTGCCGGCGACTCCCGACCGTGAACAGATTGACCGGTACGAACACGAATTGATTGTCTGGGCAGCGGAACAGGTCAAAGATGAATTCATCGACACAAGTTGGGCGGCGTTCTGGGCGACCGTGATTGATGAAAAACCAGTGCAGGTTGTTGCGACTGATTTGGGAATCAGTCGTGGCAGCATCTACATGTCGCGGAGTCGCATCATGGCCAGGATCCGAATGAAAGTCGATGAAGTCCTGGAGGACTCGCTGGGATCCGAGGGACACCCATGAAATCTTCACCCCCGAAATGCGACTCAACGCTGCTCCAACACTCGTTAGAAGATGTTCTGACTGAGGAACAGGAGGACTGGCTGGCCGCTCACTTGGACGACTGCGCAGAATGTCAACAGTCACTGGCTAGTCTGGCCGGAGATCGGAATGGCTGGTCTCGTGTGGAAACGGCCCTACGAAATGAAATTTCTGGCACGCATTCGTTGGAACGGGGCAGGTTGTCATCGTTGGTGCTGGGCAAACAGGAGCCAAAGTCTGGAACGAGTCGAACGATTAGCCGTGGAGTTTTGCCGACTGATTTTGCCGTCGACTTTTTGGGACCGGCGATGGACGCCGGTTCGTTAGGACGATTGAACGACATCGAAATCCGTGAGGTGATCGGCCAAGGTGGCAATGGCATTGTTCTGAAGGGGTATCAAAAAGAGCTGAATCGTCTGGTGAGCGTCAAAGTGATGGCTCCTCACTTGGCCACCAGCGCAGCGGCACGCCAACGGTTTGCTCGGGAAGCTCAGGCGACGGCCGCCATCGTACATCCGAATGTAATGCCAGTGCTAACGGTACATTCGCAAAGTCAACTGCCCTATCTGGTGATGCCCTATGTCGACTGCGAATCTTTACAACAGCGGTTGGATCGGGAGGGTACGCTGGCAACCCTGGATGTTCTCCGGATTGGTTACCAAGTGGCTCGGGGGCTTGCCGCGGCGCATGCGCAGGGTCTTGTTCACCGTGATGTGAAACCTGCAAACATCCTGCTGGCACGCAATGTTGACCGAGTCATGCTGACGGATTTTGGCCTGGCCAGAGCCGTGGACGATGCCACTCTGACTGGTACGGGATTGATTGCCGGCACTCCACTGTACATGTCTCCTGAACAAGCGCGTGGCGATTCCGTTTCCACAGGCAGTGATCTATTCAGCCTTGGAAGTGTGATGTATGCGATGAGCGCTGGGCGACCGCCATTTCGAGCTCACACCAGCTATGGCATTCTTCGACGGGTGATCGAAGATAAGCAGCGACCTATCGGTGAACTGAATCCGGAAATACCGATATGGATGGAAGGGTTGATCAACCGGTTGCTGTCGAAGGAATGCGACTCACGTTTTGCGACCGCGGATGAAGTTGCGAAAACGCTGCAGGACTGCATCGCACATGTACAACAACCGCACAATCATCCGCTGTCACCTGCAGTCCAAGCGCTCGCACATCCGCATCCTCGCGCACACCGACTCAGCCAACGATTGTTCGGGGGCTTGAAGCGGCATAAGTCATTCTTATTCGCGTCTCTCGCGGTCGCTCTTGTTTTAATGAATTTCACTCTAGGGGTGTTTGACGTTGAAAACAACCCAACCCCTGGCGTCAGCGATCCGCCGCTTGCGGCTTCGAACGATTCGGCAAAGCAGAGTCCCAACGCATGGAACAATGGGATTGGCCAGGACTTGTTTAACCTTGATACGCAGATGGATGAAGTACTCCGCGCTCTCGACGCGGAACTCCAGATGATTGAAAAAACCAAAAAGTAACGGAAAGGTGATTCTTATGAATACTGCTCGAACACGGCTCCAGAAAATCACGCTACTTGCGATCCCTTTGATTCTGGTCTTCGCTATTCCCGGCTCTGCTCAAGAAATAACATTGGATGCTTCTGGTCGCGGCGACATTGAACACGAGGATTATTTTGAGATGTCGATGGGGTCGGGCTCTTCCGTTAGTGAAGCCTCAGACACTCCCGATGCTTATCCCGAGAGGTTGGTCGGAGATTGGAATATCATGATATCCTGGTCGAAAAACAACGATGAATTGCGAGGTTTCAGCAAAACGTCGGGTGAGTGGACCGCCCTGAAGATTCCAAAACAGACTGCGATAGAGCCGATCACTAACAGCAATTGCGCAGTCGTCCAGGTTGACGGCACAATGGCCGCTTATAGCGGGATCACGGGAACGTGGGATGTGCTGAAACTAAGCAATGACTATAAGTTTCGAATTAATGTCGGAGACCCGGCCTATATTGAGACCACTGATAACGAGATGCTCTATACCTTTGCAGCGGCAAACGGAAAATGGACGTCACCAGACGATCCAAATTTGGGTCGTTCGAATCAATTGAGTGGGCTTTCGAAAGAGCAGATTGATCAACAGGTTCGCGAACACGCAAAGCAGTATCGCAAAGAGAGTTCAAACCCCGACCAGTTGCGAGCACGAATTTCCAAGGCCGTCGCAGCATCGTTTGATGAGCGACAGGCCTACCAAAAATCTGAAGTTGCTCGAATGCAGCAAAAGCTCAAGAGCATTCAAGCAGCAATCACCAGACGGGAAACGCTCCGCGAACGAATCATTGCACGCCGAGTTGACGAACTGCTGGACCTCAATATCGATTGACGCCCAGAGTCTCCCGCAACCACATGAGTTGAGCGTCCGTGGCAAAACCTGAACAATTTCAGCTCTCAACGAATGCGATGGTCAGCGATGGGAAAAGTCATCAATCTTAACTTCGAGCGAGCAAATCAAGTGGAAAATAGGAACAGTCCCCCCATGGCCGCTCCCAACGCCACAGCAAAAATGAGCCAAATTAGAATGCTTTTTGTCTGTCCCATTAAAGTTGGTATTGTCAGATGGCCTTGGGCTGAACTTCTACCGGCCAATAGCATGAACGCCAAAAAAATCACGGCACAGAAACAAACGACAATCACAATTGGCATGATCGAACGAGCAATCATGACAGAGAACGCGGTTCCAACAAAAAAGGAGGAACCAAGCTACAGACTTGAGGACGAAACCACCGGAAAATTCCGGCTTTGATTCTGCCGGTTTTACATGAATTCTGCCGATCGCCAGTGGAGTTACCTGAAACAAGACACCGCAAAATATCAGGTAATAGGTAGGCAATTCAGAAGAATTGAAAAAAAACTTGGAACCGTAAGCAGAAGCTATCCAATAGCCGGCCACAGCACCGACAAAGAAAACGGCGCGAATCCATCCCGGTGACTTTAGCTGGAGAGAAGATCCGCAGGCACGACATTTGTGCCATTGATTCATGAAACAATAACGTTGCTGTGTTGTTGCACAGACCGGGCAGTCACTTCGTCCCACATGTGCCAACCGCATTTCTTCGTCAGTCGCGTCTTTGGGAGCGTCGTACGGGTTTATATTCATTCGTTTTGCAGTTCTGTCTACGTTAAAACATGACCACGATCATCGGTTCATAACGAGTGTTGGTTCACAGGAAAACACTGACCATCGCTACGCCACTATCATGGCACGAACAAGGTAAAAAGAGGGTCGGGAAAAGTTCTCCTCTACTGGCATTTACTAGAGATTAAAAAGTGCCTGCCCCCGTTCTTCCGCCAGATACGGACTTCACTACCGGAACATCTGATCCCTCCTATACTAGAACCATGACAATACCTCCTTTCAAGGCGTTTCTCGCCGTTGCGTTCCTTCTTGCCTCCTGTCCTGTGACAGCTAAGGAGGGGACGGTTCCGCTACCCGAGCCGCCCGGGACGGTGCTCTTTGTAGGGAACAGTTTCACCTTTTGGAACCAAGGGCTCTGGACTCACATGCAAGACCTCACTGCGGCTCGCGGTGAAGGCTTCGGCGCGAAGACATCACACGTTGTTCGTGGCGGCGCCTCTTTGCGGGTGCTTTGGAAGCGGACGAAGGCCAAGCAGCAGATCACCGAGGGTGATTACGACATCGTCGTGCTTCAAGAAGACCTGCCTGAGACAAAGGTCGCAGACTTCCACAAGTACGCGGCGCTCTTCGATGAACACACACGCCAGGCGGGATCGCGGCTCATCTTCTTCATGAGCTGGGACTATCAGCGGCTCAACTGGATTTCGATGGACGAGATCATCGCCGAGCACAAGCGCATGGCGCGCGAGCTCGACGCGGAGGTTGCGCCTTGTGGATACGCGTGGCAGCGCGCCATGAAGGAGCGTCCCAAGGTTGACTTCTACAGCCGGGACCGCGAGCACCAGAGCTGGCACGGCACGCTCCTCAATCTCTACGTCATCTACTCGACGATCTACGGGGAGAGTCCTGAGGCGTTGAAGTTCACTCCTCCGGAGAAGTCCGAGGTCACGGCTGAGGAGGACGCCTGGCTGCGTCGCGTCGCTTGGGAGTCAGTCCAGTCCTGGCAGCAGAGGATGAGGCAGGAGAAGAAAAAGAAGAAGTAAGGGGACAGACGCTCTTGAGCCACTATCCCCTGCTCGCTCAGGAAACGATGGCGTGCTGCCAAATCCTTTCAGCTGACCAGCCACCACTCGGTCGCTATCGCATTGAATACATTTACGGTCTGGCATGAGTTCGCCTTTGAAGTTCGAGAGTTTGTGTAACCACAGTATCTCCACCGTCACCACAGTATCTCCACCCCAGCCCCGAATTTCAACGCTCCTGTCCGAACCACGGCCCCTGGCGAGTTCCGCTAATGACAGGATCTCAGGCAGTCGGTGTGCGCCTTGCCATTGATTCAGCAATCCAATCCAGCTCTGCCCTGTCGGTTTCATTCAGGGATGGCCAGAGAGCGGTGAGCTCAGCTGGCCCAGTGCCCGGAAAGGACTTTCACAATGTCTCAGAAACGTCACACAATGCCTCGGATCGTTGCCAAGCTGCGTAAAGCCGATGTAGAACTCGGCAAGGGTATTTGGACGTCCCATGTGGCACAGTTGAGGATTCGCCAGTCGCAGAAACACACGATGCATCTGATCAATGCGTTGCTGCGCGTAAGCCGCGAAGGATCTGCTTTGTTCGGCGACTTAGCTTGACGCCCGCAAAGAGTACCGCAGTGAAGCCGAAAACATACAAAGATGTTGGTTCGGGGGTCGAGTACGTTTGCATCGAGCTGCCCCACTGCTGAGTGTCACCAAGATACTGAGCTGTCGTCTGGATGTTCACGATGTTCCCAATTTCCCACAAGTCAGTTGGCTGACTTGGCATGAGAACGAACTCAGAGAGCCCCGCACCTTTGGGTTGGTTGTCTGGACCAAGTTCGCTCCAATCAAGCTTGTCCTGATAATACCAGTCGTATGTGTATCCGATCCCGGTCCATGGGAAATTGGGGCCGTCAATCAAGTTTTGCTGCCACCACTGTCTGTAAAAACTACCAAACGTGTCGTACTTCGATCCATTGCTTGACTGGTACAGGTTATTGTTCAGGGTGCTCAACCACGGAGCATTGAAAGCGGGGTTCGGTTCCCAATAATCCATTCCCGCGTCCCATTGAAAATCTGCCGCGATCGCCGTATCCATGCCGGCGCCAAAGACGGACTGTTTACCGTTGGGCCTGAAAATCGCGTCTTTATCAACGGTGAAGGTGACGATGTAGTTATTCGCATAACTACCCGCATGATTTTGTCCGGCTGTGTCGTAAAACATACCGACGGTCGCCGCTGCTCGACGCCACGGATTCTTGATCGAATCAGAGGTTGGATCGAGTCCCAATTCCCATTGCTCCGTGCGGTTATTCAGATATTGGAGCAGTTCGCCAGACTTGGTCAGCCACGGTGTGTTGGCATCATTAAGCCCATTGGCAGTCAACAGGCTGCCTGCTTTCACAAAGCCAGATATCCCCACCCTATCCTGATTGATGGTGTGGAGGTTGTAGGGGATCCAGGAGGGATCTTTGCCTACCACCTCGTACTTGTTGAGAAGTGGCATGTAGCCATTGATTCCGAACTGGGCGTCGTCGTAACCAAACATGTACGACATCTCAACCATGTTGCCAGCAACATCTGGGGTCCGCAGCATGAAACCCGGTGTACTTGCTGTTGTTGGCAACTCGTCATGGTGACGCCTGATTTCGTCAATGATTTCACTGTATTTCGTAGTGCTCCAATCTTGGGATTTTGCTAAATGCGCACCGAAGATCATGGCAAGGAATGCCGTGAGCGCGAGTCGCTTGGAAAGAGTTTTCATGAACTTGGGAATCATCGATTAAAGGTCCATCTCACGATCAGGGAACAGCGATCAACTTGTGGAAGTGTCAGTGAAAAAGATTTGATTCTGGAGCACGCAGCGTTCTCAGGCATCCCCGCATTCCGCGATCATAGTCTTCGCATTTGGATGATTGGGCACCGTACTCACGGTTTAGCAATTTATTTGAGTGTTGGTGGTAGGGTGGCAGATTGCTGCAGCCCCGGCAAGTACCACAATTAGGTCGAGCTCACCGTTTCCGTGCTTCCTGCTGCGTCGGTGATGTTGATACTGCTGGCCCTTCCCGACAGGATAAAGTTCTCGTAGTGCGTGTAACTTTCGGCCCACACAGAGCAAAAGTGAGAAAGCATGAGCAGTAACTGCAATGCTGAGATCGCTTTGCCTAAGCTTGGCCTCGCCACTATTCACTTGTCGATAAGGACCACGCGAATTATTTAGCGGTGGTCGTTCCATGATTAGGGAACTTGCCGCTGCGAGCGACGCGCGGGCCCAGAACACACAAAATGGCTGCTGCACGTAACATCAGTACGTCCCCCAACAGCTGAGCAGGAAATGGATTGTGATTGACATCAGCGAAAGAGAAGAAGTGACGGCGTTCGACTTGAGCCATCGGGCGAGCCTGTGGCTCGCCCGATGGTTGAATCGTCGGCTAGGTTCCGCGCACGCTACTCGACCACTTTACGGAAAGGAAGAAACCAGTTTCTCGCTACTCTGCCAGCAGGCTTAACAGTGCAGCGTCAATCAATTCAGCCCTGTCACTCTTGCTTTCGGTTGTTTCGCCGACCCCAGACGTATTGGCGTGAATGGATTCAGTGACGTCGTGCGAAGCGTCTGCGGCGGAGTTCAGACGCGACGACTTGCGGGCGACAAGCATTTCTTGCTCGCGAGGGCAATCGGTGATCGCAATCGAATCCATCTCAACATCCCATGTCTGGATCGCTGCATCCGTCAGTTCAGCCTCAACGGAGCTGTTGGACGACCGTGCGATTTCGTTGATCACCATCAGGGCATCCAACGCTGATGCACGATCGTCGCCGGTTGTGTCGTAGTAGAGCTCTGGCCACTCGGCGCAGTCAGCCGGCCGCGGCAACTGGCCGCTGTCAAGATCCGCGTAGGTTCCCCTCCCCAATTCGTTGATCACATTCAGGGCATCTAGAACGGTGGTTGAGCCATCGTTGTTGACGTCGTAGGGATTGACGAAGTTCTTCCAACGGCTGCCCGCGACCTCGATGCGATTAATCCCATCCGTAGCGGACTGGACAAGTGTGTCGCCCTTCATGAAGTAGCCGTCATTTACCCAGGTCTTGTCAGACCGAAATGTCTGCTGCGGCGTGACATTCGCCTTGAATCTGGAACCATCCACCTTCATGGCAACACCATTGAAATCTGCAATTTCAAAGTCGTTTTCACTTGAAGCCATCACACGCAATTCTTTTGCTTCGTCGTATACCAGTTCCTGCCCGCTCAGCGTGGTATCGACAATATCTTCAAATGGAAACTCGTGGGTGGACGACGGAATATCGCTGCCGATTTCCCCATTCCCATTCTCGGCGACTGGCATGTTTAGCACCGGATCCAGGCTGATCGCCAAGGCACTGTCGTAAATGCCGTCGGACGCGTCGGCAACCACCATCCCAACGTAATAGATGCTGCCGGACGTCAGTTGCACGCCGGACGTCGCCAGCACGCTGGAGCCATCGTATTCCCAGTTCATGTCGCCACAAATATGGTTCGGATCGTAGTCCTTGCCTGACACGTTGCCGTTCGCATCCACTCCGGCAAGGTTGTTAACGGTTGGGGTGATACCGCTGAAGGTCTCGACAATGTTCTGGGCGTCGGGAATGAAGTCGTCGAAACTCGGCTCGTCGGAGGGTAACTTCATTTTGGCCAGGAAAATCCCCGCGCCGTCGTTGTATTGACTCCCCACATACTCATCAAATTCCTCGGAACCGAACAAATGATCAAAGGAAAGCCAAACGTCTTCGTTGGGGCTGAAGATGATCTCCAACCCGGATGCATCATTCGTCGCCTTGCCAGTCAAGTCGTCCAGCAGTTCATGACCGGGGTTGTTCCAGTCGGTCCTTGTGTCGGGGCGGTCGTTCGGACCAATGGCATCAACCACTTTACCGGACGTGAACAGGAGCCCCGAGTTCATCGGCAACCCGGAGTTGGACCCGTTCATAAAGACGCCCATCGACAGCGAATCGCCGACTTGCCGCACGTCAATCAGTTCGTACTGATCAGGCTTCATGCCACCGCCCGCCATCGCCAACACGGTAAAGACTTCAGGCGATAGACTCGGATCGTCGAGACTGACCACCTGCAGCGGACTGGCTCCGTTGCTTTTGCCATGAATGCTGATTTTCCAATCGTCGATCGTCATCAGTTGCCCATCACCAACGCCCGTGTCGAGTGCCTGGAGCCGCCAGATTCCCTCAGCCGATTCGTCCCAGAATTGGTTCGTGCTGAACGTGAAGTTCGAGATGTTGGCGTTCGCCGTTGAACCACCCGGAGCCATCAGCACGGATTGCGTCCCACCCGGTGACTGAAGCACAAGCATCAGATCATCCACAACTGGCACCGTGGCGTTCACGGTAATCTCGACCCATTCCACTTGGAGATGCGAATCTGTTACGTAGGAAGAGACGTTTGAGACACTGTTCAATCCACCCAGGAATCCTTCATTGACCTGGACGTTGACCGTCCGTTTGAGGCTGTTCTGGTGCAGTTCGGGGTCGATGGGATCCCAGTCAGCGGCGGCTTGAACTGCCGAGTTCGCGTCGAGCATTCCGAAACCAAAGTCATCGCTGACCCAGTTTCCAGCCGCATTTTGGAACCAGCCCGTGTGGTAGGGGTCAACAAAGCCGTTCCCATCGGTATCGTAGTTTGCATTTCCCGCAAACGTGTTTCGTAGATTGAAATTATCGATGACCCCATCGCTGTTGCCATCACCGCTATCGAGGATTCCATCCGCGTCGGAATCAATGAGTCCGTTCTTTTGAGCCGTGTCGATCAAGATGTGTTGGATCTCTCTCCAGTCCAGATTAGGGTTGACTTCCAGCATCAGTGCCACGACGCCACTGACCATGGGAGCTGCCGCGGAGGTGCCGTTAAAGCCCGTTGCCAGGTTGCCATTGGCGTAGCCACGATTGTCCGCGGCGTTAGCGATCACATCTGAGACATCCGATGTCCAGGTGTTTCCAAATCCGGAGCGGTTGACCGGGGCGGAAATTAGGTTGTTGGAGCCGGGGTTGCTATACGCTTCAACACCGCCATTCTGTTGGGCGGCAGCGACCATGATCGCTTGGCGCATGTGGAACGGGTCGTAGTTGGTACGGTCCCAGCCGTTAAACGTTTGGAAGACATCGCGATTATTGCCAGCGGATTTTACAAAAATGCTATTCGTCGCAGCATTTTGAACAGCTTGCAGGTCCAAGAACGAGCGGACCCTGAGTTCTCGCCAGTTATTTACTCCCCAACTGTTGTTGAAGACGTCGATCGGTGCGATGTTGGCCGCTGAGAATGTGTTGGCAATGGACTGCGTCGGGCTTTCGAGATAGTTGAAAGCCGCGTAGGTCGCGTCCGGCGCAACACCCACGATTCCCGTTCCATCGTCGTCACCAATCGCGATCCCAGCGACTGCTGTGCCGTGTGACTGGTTTGGCCCCCCGCCATTAATGGGCCAATTGACGTGGCCGCCTGACAGGAACACATTAGGATTGTTGTCTCCTATCCCATCGCCATCCCAGTCGCGATTGGCGTCATCGTAGTTGAGCGCGGCGTTGTTGTTACCGATCAGGTCTGGATGGTTGAACTGCTGTCGCGTGTCCACGATCGCGACTGTCACACCTTGACCCGTGCTGCTTGCCCAAGCGCCCTCGGCGTCGATTCCCCATTGAGTGGGACTAGCGGTGGTGTCCAAATGCCATTGGTTCGCGAAACTGCCGTCAGCCACCGTCGCAGGATCAAGGGTTCCTGTTGCTTCATCACGTTGAGAGAACAGCGGGATGACATCAAAAACGCCGGTCTTGCCAATGAGTGCTGTCAACTGTTGGTAATCGCGAGCGTTCTTGAGTTGTACTTCGTAGACGCTGGCTGGCAAGGTTCCGCCAAACATGTCTGTGTGATTTTGCACGAGTGCATTCCTGGCAAGGCCTGAAACCAGGTCCTTGGCGTGGGAGCTATCGTCGGTAATGACGGCCCACGAAGTCGCCTTGGTCAGTTCCGATTTCGAGAACCGGCTCAGGTCGCGCCCGTTTTCCACGGCGCTGCGAACCGCCGGACTTAACCCTTCAAACCAGGATTGCGCTCGCGGGTTCGTAGCTTGATCTTTTCTGGCCGTTTCAAATTGCGTCGTATCGATGGGGGTCCTAGCCAACATGGACGATGTGTCATCGTATTTGGCAATTGAGTTATCGAATTGGGACATGTCGAAAGTCGATAAACTTGACAGATCGGCCGCCATCAAACGGCGGCCTTCGAGGGATTCAAGCGAAAGACGACGTTGATGATGAGGGTGGCGATTGTCCTTGCGGCTCTTTCTGGTTTGCTTCAGATTCATCTTCATCGGTTCGTTCTCCGTAGGTTGATCGTGTCGTTTTGGATGCATCCCCTGCCGTCGCTGTGAATCGGATCGAGAGGGCGTTCCCATGGGATTGGATGTCGGGGTGCAGTCTTCTGGAGTCACTGAGAAACCACGCGCTACCGGTGATCTCCAAAAGCAACGCTCTTTCCCCGCAGGAATTCGATCAAATCTTCAAGAAACGTCTGAATGCATGAGAATTCGCTGACAAAGGCAGCGAAAACGCGGCTATTTGGCGAGATTCAGAACCGATGAAAGCAGGGTTGCATGCATGATGCCCGCGGCAGAACACCTCAGCGGAACGTTTCGAGGTTGCAGCAGTGGCTTCGTAAGACCCCATTCGACAAGTACGTACCCATGATTTTGAGAGGCTGTGAAGTTCTCTCGTGTCTGATAGTCGTTGAGGGGAAACCTGCAACTTCTCATTCATTACGGCGTGTTTTGCGTACAGCAATGAACGTCCCACGTTCATTGTGTTCCAGAGTCTGTCGGCGGACGACGATGTCGGACGGTCGTATTGCTTAAAGTTTCTTCGGGGGGAACAGTCCGGTTCCTGGGACGACCTTGTGGGTCGACGGCGAGGCTGCCAGCGTGCCTCGCTCGAAAGCTGCGATAACCTGATGACTACCCCCCGGTCTTTGCACCAAGTTGAGTGAGAGAATCGGGGTTGGTAATGCGGCTGTGTTCTGGAG
>JAPKCI010000198.1 GCA_028823035.1 Rubripirellula sp. | reverse complement strand
CTACTTCCGAGGACACAGCTACTTCCGAGGACACAGCTACTTCCGAGGACACAGCTACTTCCGAGGACACAGCCCCCGACAAATCGCCTGAGGCTGAATCAAAGTCCAGCTCTGCAAAAACGGTCCTGCAAAAGACGGCTTCAAAACCAGCAAAGCCAGCGAGTACCAGCAGACAAAAAACAGTACAACCCAAGAAGTCGACAAAGTCGGTTCAGGTAGCGTCAATCGCAGCCATGCTTTCGCAGCATCCAAGACAACCATCCAAAGCGTCAACGGAAAATACATCGAATCCGATCTTCTTTTCTCTATCCGACAACCTTGAGGTTGCGCCCACCAGCGAGGCAAAGGAAGAAGACAAACTTGCAGGCAAGACAAACTCACCTCAAGCCGCAGCGAGGGCCAATCAACCGTCATTGCCGGCCGCTGTGACCCTGCGTGCTGACGGGAGCATCGTGACCTCCGCGCCACCAAAACCGAAGGCTTCAAGAACCAAGACTGCTGCGGCCCCCATGTCAATCCTCGCCGACCGTTCTCGACTTGGTGCATCCATTGGGCTTCCGACACCACTGTCGTCACCCAAACCTTCGCCCCAGCCCGTGCTCATGCCAAAGCCACCAGCTCAAGCAAAACCAATTGGTTCACAACCAAAGTCAATTCTGGCCTTCAATCAGCCTGCCACATCTGCGGCTCAAAACCAGAAACTTTCAGTCGCTCCCATCGAGGGATTCAAGCCCAGATCCAATTCGAAGTCAACAAAATCGATAACCGCAGCCAAGCCATTCTCTGTGCTGGGTGAGACGAACAAATCGAGAACTGCTCCTCGTCAGGGAGTAGATGCGAGTTCTGAAACCAAGATTGCATCGTCACCAGCTCCCTCGAGCTTGGCAAAATCGCCGTCCATCAGCGAACCTGCAACAGCAAAAACTCTGAATACCAAGATCAATACGCTGACGCTGCCACATGCTGTAAACATCCCGGAACAGGCCGGAAATCCTGCCGCTGGTGGGAATCCAAGCAGGTCAATCCTCAAAGTTGAGCGTCCCTCGCCAAAAGAAAATGCGCAGAGCAACCCACATCTCGAGACACCAAAGCCAGTGTCGAAGGACCGGCTGACAAACCCGTTCAAGAAGCCTGGCAGCACTTCACGTAGCATCGCGAAAAGTCAGTCACCGGTGACTAACGAGCCGGAAGCGAATCACGCGGTGACGATCGAGAAGTACAACATCAACAAGCAAAATCGAAAGTACAGTGCAACCTCCGATTCAGTGCAACGTGACGAGGTGGTTCCCATTGCGAAGGGCGTGGTCAAGCCGATTTCACTAGGTAATCCGAAGGAAGGGGCCAAGCCAAGCCAAGCCCTGAACAACCAGAAATCACAGGTCGACAGATCGGTGGCTAACACACCTGTCCCCACTGGCAAACCTGCAACAGGTACCGTCCCAGAAGCCACCAAGCCTGCGTCGATTGCTCACACGAAACCAAGTGCGAACAAACACGACTTCACACCAGAGCCTTCCATTCTAAAAAAGCGGTACCGTCCACCCGTTGCCGTACAAACACTGCCGGGAAAGGCACAGCGGCAACCGACAGCGAACAGTGTCAACACGCCTAAGGTTCAGTCAGTAACGGCCATCGTGCTGGACAAGCCCAAGAGCAAGCACCCCTCAGTTGATTTGCAACGGGCGATGAGTCTGGACACTGCCAACGATCAGAAGGACCGCGGATTGATCCTCGGCCCCGAAGTAAAGCTCACACCGCTGCACATGAATCAAGCCCAAGTACGATCGCTAACACTCGGTGGTTCCGTCCGCGGAGTGAGAGTTGGTGACAAGAGTATCTGCCAGGCTTTCGCATCCGGGCCGAATCAGCTCAAGTTAATCGGCACGGGTATCGGAGTCACTCGACTCGTCGTCTGGGCACAAAAGAACGACAAGGATGATGAAGTTTTGATGCGTGCCTTCGAAATCCACGTCGAAGAAGTAGTTCCCAGCGAAGGGAATTCGATTGAGAACACAACCGAACTGTTGAATCAGTCGATCCGAAACGCATTTCCGAACTGCCGGGTAGAAGTCAAGCTTGTCGGTGGTGAGCTTTGGGTCGGCGGACGGTGTGGCAATCAGGATTCGGCAGAAAAAATCATACGTATGGTTCGTAAATCTTGTCTGATTCCAGTACGCGATCAGCTAGTAGTTAAGTAAGAACAGTCAGTTTCCGTCTCCCTAGGGTACACCGATCCCGGTTTGCCCCGCAGCGGTTTTGCCGCATCGATTTAACGAGGTTTGACCATGAGGATCTATTTGAATCCCCTAACCAGCAATGTTGCGTCGGACGATCAATGCGGCAAGGCATGGAAATCGCTAGCCACCTGCATGGCCTTCGTGCTGTCTGTTGCGGTTTCCAATAACTCGCTTGCTCAGACATCACTCTTCGACGTCGCAGTAGCGAATGCGTCTCCGATTGATGCGATGCCGGCAAGCAACGGCGTGATTACGCTGGGAACTGAGAATTACAAAGTAGTCAATGCAGCCAACTTCACTGGCAGCGCGGCAATTGGGGAAACAGCCCCCGGTAGCATTGCACAGGTGGGTTGCCAATCCTGCCAAACCAACACATGTAGGGGCAACTGCCGCAGGGGCAACGGATCGGCATACCCGTTAGGTAATCTGTGTGCCCCATGCGAGCCATTCTGTTATGTCTCATTTGATGCATTGGTGATGCAACGACAAGGCGGTAACTTCACATCAAGCCCCAACTTCCTGATGGACGATTATGGCTTTGAGTGGATTCCCCGTCTGACGATCGGAATGGTTCCCGATTGTGTTCACGGTTGCGAATTGAGCTTCACCGGTGTTGCTGAGTGGAATCGTTCGGGTGCTGCAAGCAGCCCAACCGGTGGAATTGAATCCCTCTTGACCACCGTATCACCCTTCACCTCAACGGACCTGACCGCCTACACGGATGCAATCGCCCAGAGCCAATCTCTGGATGTGCAGTATTGGTCCGTGGAAGCTAACAAAACCTTGGTTGGTTACGACGTTGCCAAGTTGCTTTTTGGTGCTCGCTATGTCGATTACCAGGAAATTTTCACCTATCTTAGTGAGAATGCCACTGCAGGAGGCCTCACCCCAACAACGACGGGCTCGCTAAGAAGTGAGGTAAAAAACCGCCTTCTCGGTGTTCAGTGCGGCTTGGACCTGCTGTATCCGATTTGCCGAAGAGGCTACACGGATTTCCGCAGCCGAGCTGGCGTTTTCGCAAACTTTGCCGATCTTGATTTTGACTTCATCAATAACATCGACACAGCGTACATTGTTGACAAAAACGACGTGAACCTTGCCGGACTCATTGAAGTCGCCGGAGGATTACGTTTCCAAGTCACTGATTGCATCAGCATTCGCGGCGGTGGCGAACTCTGGTGGTTCAGTGGAATGGCAACCGCTACCGATCAGTTCCGTAACCAAATCGGCGGAATCAGCAATGTCCGAACCAAGAGCGACTTCTTCGTGGCCGGTGGCACGTTCGGAGTGGATTTTCGGTACTAGAAACCTCCAATCGTTTCAAACCGTTGGTCGATGCGTCACGCAAGCGGAGCAACGGCGATCAATCCTGATTCAACGCATGACTAGCGTGATCAGGATTTCTCGATTGAAAGAGAACAAGATTCTCGAAAATCCAACAGCAGAGCATCTGCAATCAGTTCCCAACTACCGGGAACCGCTCTCACGATCCTTGGGCAATCGCTTTTTCTTCAGCCAGTTTTTGACGGAACTTCCGGCGGTTCCCATGACCGATGGATCAGTTTGAGTTGCAATCGTGTTCTCGGTTATTTGGGTGATCGCCTGCTGAATCTCACGGCCGCACTTCTGACAGTTCACAGGTGGCTCCGAGACCTCAGCTTTACATTGCGGACAGAAGTGCAGAATGGTCGGCCGCATGGCAGCTTCGAAGAGCCCACCAACGTCGGCAGCGGTAAACCAAATCGAGTCATCTTTGCGTAGCATTGATTCAGACGTGACCTGCCCACTACGCACCATCTCCAGTAACTCGACTGGTCGCAGCGGTCCAAGGTCATCCTGACTCTCGTTCTGTCGAACAAACCACTTGGTCACATCATCATCCCCCGTTGTGGCAGAACGCTAAACTGGGTTTCATTACGCTAGATCGCCTCAATGTGAAGACTACGACGACGACGTTCTTTTCTTCGCACATCATCAATCAATCCGGCGACATCCTTCACCTCTGCTATCCCAATCATATCCAATATGGGATGCGAACGGTCACTGCTCGTCACCGTAATCTTACCAACTCCAAAGATCCTCTGTACCGGGCCCTGAGTAAAGCTGACGTCATCAATATCAATTACCTCAATACGATCCGTATTTCGTGTCAAAATTCCGGTTTGATGGATAAAACGCTGGCTTGTGAGTTCGTAATGAACGCCAAAACGACGCAAGAAATAGACGACAGCACCGACAAGCCAGATCACACCGACGATTCCGAGGGACCACAGGAATGGGATCGGCCCCCCAAAGATCGGTAAAACTCCAAGAACGACGGACGATGTTGCCAGCAGTATCCACGTTCCGACCATTGCCTTGGCGCTATAACCACCATTCCAGAGTTCCTCCTCTGGCTCTAAATCATCCATATCCTCCTTGCTTGCCTGTATCTGCTCGCGGAACTTGTCGACTGCATTTTCCGCTGGGGGGTGGGTTGGTTTGTCCACCTGTGGTGCGTCTTCCTGCACATCATCGCCTTCACTGTCGTTATTCACTGCCGCGTTTCCTTTCATAAAGTGTTGATTTCAGCCTGCAAAATCGTTGTCAGGAGAACCACGCAATTGGTGGAACGGTTGCAGGTTTTGGATGCACCTCCGATACTATATCGACTCAGGAGTTGCCCGTCATTTCCCAGGTGCCTTATGCGTTGCCCTTACTGTCACGTCGACAACGACCGTGTATTGGACACGCGAGCCGCCGAGGGTGGTTACATGGTCCGCCGAAAAAGGCTCTGCAACTCATGCCAGCGACGGTTCGCCACCGCTGAGAAGATCGAGAGCCTCAGTGTTCGAGTTGTCAAAACCGATCAAACGCGCGAACCACTTGATCGCGAAAAAATCCGCCGTGGCATTGAGCGGGCCTGTTCCAAACGGTCCATCGCCAGTGCCACCATTGAACGTGTCGTACAGGATATTGAAACCGATATTTATGCGAACTTCGATTCCGAAGTCACATCTTCCCAAGTGGGCGACATTGTAATGAGGCATTTAGCGAAACTCGACGAAGTCGCTTACATCCGTTTTGCCAGCGTTTATCGCGAATTTGACGATGCACAAGATTTTGTGCGTGCCATCTCCACCATTATGGGCCCCAAAGTGACCTCACAGGGCCGCTGAAAGCCGACGTTTTCAGTTTTTTGTCCGTGGTCAACCACTGACAAGCCTGATCGTCGAACTGGGATTGCCCTGGGAGCACGATTCTTCCTAACAGAAGAACATGTGTCTTTGCCTGATCCCACCAACGTCCTGCCGGGCGTCGTGGATGACGCCCTGGAGTTTTGACCGATGCTCGTTTCACCTCATGCCTCGTTGAAAGTAACACTTCCGTCCGTGCGACTGTTGGTGGTGATCCCACTACTGGCAAGTTTGCTTTCTCTACCTGCCACTGCCCAAGTTAACACCCAGCGTGGTGCGACTGTCGGCGGAATCGCTGGAGCCGTCGCCGGTGCAGCCATTGGTGAACATCATGGTGAAACGGGGGCCGGAGCCGCCATTGGTGGGATTGTCGGAGCCTTTGCGGGAGGACTGTTTGGCAACGCAGAGGACAGAGAACAGGCATTCCGTCGCCAGCAACAATACCAACTACGTCAGCAACGACATTTTGACTACCAGCGCACCGCTGTCTCGGCCACAGATATCGTCGCCATGACGCGAAGTGGGCTGAGCGAGAATGTGATTATGAACCAAATCCGCCAGCGTGGAGTCCTCGTCCGTCCGCAAGTTGCCGACATCATTGCCCTACACAAGCAAGGTGTCAGTGAAACCGTCATCACGGCCATGCAGCAAGCTCAGTACCAACCGATCCAAACTGGAATGCAACTGGCGCAAAGATCTCTGGCAACACCTTCCTCGCCGAGAGTGTCTCCCACCACGGCCCCTGTGGAAAATCACCCTTTCGTTCCTCGCTACTATCCACCGCCGTGTTCTTACTTCCCGGAACCGATGTACCACCACCACGGATACCCTAGCGGAATTCACATCCGATTTTAGTAGCAGCCGAAGAGCAACGGAAAAATCTCAGTCGATCCTGACAGTGTGCTCGTAACGTCTCTCAGGAATCATCCTTGTCCAACGCTTGCCTGTACTTCTGGATCTGTTCGTGCAGATGCCACTGATCTGGGTCATCGAGCAGACAAGCCTGCTCGATTTGCAAGGCTTCTGTCGTCCGGCCCAGCAAGAACAGGACCTCGGCGAGCGTGTCACGGTAAATAGCACTGTCAGGCTTCACTGTAACCGCCCGGTTGGCAAGCGAGAGGGCATCCTCCAGTCGCCTCCCATTCTTCGCCGCGACCCAAGCGACATTGTTGCATGTCATGGCGTCCAAAGAGAACCGATCCGCGTACGCCAGTCCGGCGTCGATGATGCCGTCAAGCGTGGAGTCAGCGAGTTCTTCCATCCCGGACTTCCGCATTTCAGGCAGCAGATTCTCGGCGAAGCTGATATCCATTGGGTCGAGTTCCAGAAGCCGCTTGAGACTCTTTTCGACCGCTCCACCCTCTGATGCCCTGATAGCTCCGTCAAGCCTCCAGTGCTGAATTAACAAGGGTAATGTGATATATGCACTGGGCCGGTAGTGCGTCGATTGAAGAATGCGTCCCACCGCCAAGTCGAACCAACGTGCGGCTTCGAGAGGGTGTTTTTCTTGGGTTAACTGGACGTATTTACGAGACACTTCATAAAGATCCAGATCCGAACCACCAGCGAGAACTGCCACTGGAAGCAAAACTTTGTAGACCTGCTTCGCAAGCTGAAACTCGCCTCGTTCACGCAGGTAATCGGCGACCGCCATGCGAAAACTGGTAGAAGGTGAACAGAGTACATGCTCCAATTCTTTTCTTAAGGATGCGACTAATTGCTTATCCTCAAGTCTTCTTGCAATCACCCATTGACCCACCAACGCCTTGATAGCGGCCAAGTCAACCTCGCTGACTACACCTGACCCTTGCATTCCCCGATTGGCAGCAATGAAACTACTCCGCCGGGATAATTGCTGAATCGCATCAAACCACTCCGCAGCTTTTTGAATCCTTCCTCCGGTCAGCTCCCACTCGCCGAGATCCAGCATCGCGTTAACATCACCATGATTGGCAAACGCCTGAACATACCGCGACGCAAACACAGGCTCGCCATGAATTGCAAACAGCTTGGCAATGTTCAGATTGAAAGAAACGGCCCTCGTCTGCCCACGCCGCTGTTCCTGCAGCCGCTGTTCCTGCAGCCGCTGCATGATTTCGTCATATAAGAACGCGAGCCCGCTCTCGACGTCATAATCCGGCGGCGTATCGCCTCGAAACATCTGACAGACAATCGAGACCTGCTCTCTATAATCGGCATCTTGTTTGACGGTGCCAACAGATTTCAACAGTCGATCAAAGGCTCTCACGTCACAATTATTCAGCGACTTTGCGATGAGATACTTACTGTTAGGTGACAGTTCTTCGACGTCTCCCGTTAGGGCCAGGGATTCGATCCATTCCCTTCGGTTTGTCATCGTGAGGGTAGACAGCACGTACGCCCTCACCGGTACGGAATCCAATACGCCCTTGCTGCGGCACAAACGATCTGCGATCGACCAGGCAACATCATCCCGACCAATTGACAACAAGCAGCGAACCAACGCCAACAGTCGCCGAAACTCGGGGGTCAACGGTTTAAACCCGGGAGTGAACCGATTCTTAAAATTATCAGCCTGCGCCTTCAACGCTTGATCTGCCCATACTTCGGATTTGATGTCTACGAGTTCCAGCGGATAACCCAGCACCTTGAACGCACGAGCCGGTCTCGATGCGGCGATAGAAACCGCCGCCGATGAATCAGGACTCAACTGATCCGCGATCGCCAGCGCGGCATCCAGTTGCCCGTGGCTGGCCAACGACTTCCACCGCAGATCCCGCGTCTTCGCCGCTTCATCAACAGCGACGACCGACAACTCGTTGATCGCCTCAACCCTTAAAGGCTCAATTCCGCTTCGTTCAGCCGAAACCAGTACCCGAGACCACAACTGAACCGAATCGTAACTGCCCGTCTCGGCTTCCCGCGCCTTGGCCACGGCATCCTTGGCAAGCTCGCTCCACTGAGACGCAAGCATGAGACATTGGTTCAAAAGCCCGCTGTCTACTTGCTTCCGTGCAAGGCCAATGGCCTGATCCACCATTCCCAAATGTACTAAAAGCAGAATGTGAGTCTCGTCACGCTTTTCCTGCGACCAGTTCTCAGCCGCTTTAGGGAGCAAATTTTCGTTCTTCAAATCGATCCCCTGCAACTGCAGCAATTGCACTCGACAGAGGGCCAGCTCTTTGCTGTCCGCTGCCACGTCAAGCAGCATGAGCAGTTTGGAGACTTGCTGGTTTTCCAACGCGGTTCGAACGTAAAACGGGAACCGGGCTGAGAGTAATTCGGAAATCTGCTGCCTGGTCACAGCGGAGGCAAGCGTACCGTCTGCCGCCTCAAGTGCGACCAACACTGCGTCAAATAGGCCTTGGTCCATCAAGTGTGCCATTGGGTTCGCTGCATCGACCCTCTGCAACAGTTCCTGAGGTGTATCATGCAGGATGCCTCGCTGCCATTGATCCAGGACCCATTGTGCACGCTCCGCAACCTCGGGATCAGAACCCTGAGCTGCCCGCCTTACCGCGTCCTGCGTTCCCTCTCGATTCCGCCAAACCTCGCGCATCGCCTGCTGCCGCGCTGAGTACCGCTCTCCTGAGAGAAGTTCGACCACATTCAACAACCCAATCTCACCGGAGTCACCTTTACTGGAATCCTGACGTCCGGGTGCATCTGCATTCTGTCCAGACACGTCCCCCACGCTCCAGAAACATGCAACGCCGATCATCAATGCACTCATTGCGTCTCGAATCATGTCAGCCTTCAATCAAGCACTCGAAAATGAGATAAAACCTTGCCCACTAGCACCCCGTGAATACCCTCTTTGGGCTCCCTGTCACCAGGAAAATGAAGCCCTCAAATTCTTAATCCCCCAGCAAGAGGATCCGAGTATCGATGCTGTCCAATGGCCTCTAAACTGTGGGGTAAATGTAGCGTCCCATCAGCGTCTCCCAACCCTTGAAATTTTAGCATCGCGGGCGCACCGATTTGTCTTGAAAGCGATTGAATGCGGGTAAATCACGCGATCAGCAGACCTGCCTTGCCTTCCCACCCCTTTTCCCGAAGCAGAAAACTCACCATGCGGCGTCAAATTATCCAGCTGTTTTTCGCAATCACAACAATCCTCCTTGTCTCCTCATCCTCCAGTCCGGCGGCCGATTCATGGCCACAATGGCGTGGAGAATCCCAAAATGGTGTCGCCCAAGGGGATGGCTTTCCAGTCAATTGGTCAGAAGTTCGGGGAATTTCCTGGCAGACCGATTTGCCAGGTTTAGGTGGTAGCACGCCTGTCATTGCCAATGGCATCGCCTATGTCACCGCAGGCGTGGACGGAAAAAACATGCTACTGGCATACAACGTCGAAACAGGAAAGCTGCAATGGGAAGTTTCGATCGGGATTGATCGCGGTAGTAAACACCGCAAAGGTAGCGGCAGCAATCCATCCCCAGTCGTCGATGGTGATCACGTCTTTGCATATTTCCGTAGTGGTGACCTGGCCTCTGTTGACTCGAAAGGAAAGGTTCGCTGGTCAACCAACCTGCAGTCGTTATTCGGTGAAGATACGCTGTGGTGGGACCTTGGTTCGTCCCCCGCAATGACCCGATCAGCGGTCGTCATTGCAGTAATGCAATCGGGCCCTAGCTATCTCGTTGCCTTTGATAAAGATTCAGGCAAACAAATGTGGAAATCGGATCGTATGCTGGGAGCTCCAGAAGAAGCGGCTCAAAGCTACTCCACTCCACTGGCAGTTTCAGTCAAAGGCGAAGAGGCAATCGCCGTGATGGGTGCCGATCATCTAACACTGAATCGCGCAAGTGACGGAAAGCTGCTGGGTAAACTCGGGGGATTCAACCCAAACCAGGAACAGTACTGGCGTTCCATTTCATCACCTGTCGCTGACGGAAATCTGATTCTCTGTCCCTACGCGAGAGGTGGCACACTGACTGCCGTCAACATGGATTCACTTGCTGATGGAAAAGGTAAAGACGCCATAACCTGGTTTCGCGATGACCTCGGCAGCGACGTTCCAACACCGGCAGCCCATCAGGGCCGTGCGTATGTGGTTGCTGACGGCAAGAGTTCCAAAGGCACGATTACCTGTGTCAATCTTAAGAACGGTCAAACCATATGGACTGTTGAGCTGCCCAAATCGCGGAGCGGCTACAGCAGTTCACCTCTTATCGCTGGCAATCATCTGTATGTCACCCAGGAGAACGGCACCACTTTTGTCATCGGCCCACTCGATCAGGATCAACCAGCCATGGTCTCGCAAAATGTAATTGACGACAACGAGCCATTCACCGTGGCTAGTCCGGTTCCAATTGATGGATCACTGCTGCTTCGTAGCCGCCACAAGCTGTACCGGATCAAAGGTGAATAAATCGTCAGCAAGAATCACGACTGCCAAAAGTTGCCGGCTTGCACCAGAGTTCGAAGATGGTTGCTACCGCCAAACGGAGGCAAGCCTGAGTACTCCGCAAAGTGGGCACACGCGAACGTGTACTCAAAAGTCACGCGTCTTGAAGTAGATGCAGTTAATCATCAGCATGATCGTGATGAACAGCGTACAACTCACCACTGGGCGAACAATGTTATAACGCTCGACATATTCTTCACCGCCGCCATCGCTGAATGTAATCGCTGACTTACCACTCACTATGGAACTGATTGTCTCGCCCAATTCTCCCGTCTGAGGAATGATCATTCGGAGCGGACCAATCAAGTACTTATCTACCCTCCGCCATACCCCAAGTGTCGGGCGAATTGTGCCCTGAACCGAAAGATCCTGTGCGTTCAACAGATCCAGCTGATCCGTGTGGTGTGCCAGGTAAATCAGATTCGATTTTCGATCCAGACAGAAGGACTCAACGCTGGACGCCCCTATTGCACCGCTCAGTGAAAAGGAACTTCGGTCCTCGTTGGTTGAGGTAACCAACCTACAGCGTCCATCGCTGGTTAACAGCAGGAACCTGCCTTCGTCCAAACCCAAGACTGAAGTCGGGCTCAGTCGGTCCGATAATGGCACTTCACTCAGCGACTGCAGCGTCTCACTGTCAAACAACTCGATCGGCTGCTCTACCCGGGAAACCATCAACAATGTGCCTGAAACTGCGACTACCCCATTGAGCGACGGATCACCATCGAGCATGAAATCAGCCGTCTTTTCCCAATCGTCACCATCTCCTTGACGCGCGAAACGAAGCAGTTTTCCCCGACTGAGTGCATAAAACACATGACCACCGGGATCCACCACGATGCCACGCGGTGGAGTGATCGCCATCCCGGAAGGCAAAATCGGCTCAAAGCCGGTTGTTGCCACTCCCATCATATTGCTGAGCTTACCCAACAGGCCACCGGCAATGCCTACCTCTGCCACCACCTCACCAGTCTCCTCACCAGTCTCCTCACCAGTCTCCTCACCAG
>JAPKCI010000032.1 GCA_028823035.1 Rubripirellula sp. | reverse complement strand
TAGTCCTGAAAACTATCAATTTCCCCGTCCATTTAATCGACAATTTGCGAGAGACTCACATCGCGAATGCAATGAGGATTCTGTAGGTAAGCCCGGTACCATTGAACAGTCTTCGCAAGGCTCTCGCAGGTTGACCAGCGCGGTAGCCAGCCAAGTTTCCAGATCGCCTTGTCAATGCATAGACGCAAAATATTTGCTTCGGCCAACTGATTCGGGTCTGAAACATCAACGAACTCTCCATACCCCCAACATTCAATGAAATGTTCAACCACTTTCTGTACCGGCAATTCGTTTCCGGGCATCGGACCAATGTTCCAACCCGAGCAATACTCGCCATCATTAGACTGCAGCAGTTTCGCACCAATTGTCAGGTATCCACTTAGGCATTGCAGCACATGCTGCCACGGACGCAATGCTCGGGGACTACGTATTTCGATCGACTGGCCCGCGGCCAATGCCTGGAACACATCCACAATCAGCGCGTGTTTTGTCCAATCGCCACCCCCGATCACGTTACCCGCCCGTGCACTTGCCAGACGCACGCCATGTTCAGCGACGCGACTGGGATCAAAAAACGAATGACGGTAACTCCTGATCGCAATCTCAGCGGCACCCTTGCTGCCCCCATAAGGGTCATGCTCACCAAGCGCATCCTGCTCTCGATACCCCCAAACCTGTTCTAAATTCTCATAACACTTGTCACTCGTTACCATCAGCGCGGCACATGGACGGTTGAGCGAACGGATCGCATCGAGCACGCCAATCGTCCCCATCACGTTGATGTCGTACGTCTCACGCGGAATCTGATAACCGGTCCTCACAACCGTTTGTGCCGCGAGATGCATCACAAGGTCGGGTTCAGCCTGTTGCATCGCGGCAGTCAAACGTGACTCATCACGAATATCGGCAACGTGGTGCGTTTGAAGAACCGACGCTACATCCGCGACCGTGAAATGATTAGGGTCAGTCGGCGGGTCCAACGCGTATCCCGTCACTTCCGCGCCCAACGAGTGCAGCCAGAGCGCAAGCCACGATCCCTTAAAACCGGTATGCCCAGTCAAGAACACTCGCTTCCCTTCGAAAATCCGCTGTTCAGCAAAATCCATCAATTAATTCACTCTTCAATAACATGAAAACGATCTAGCCATCCAACACCATGCTCCGCACGGGAGCACTACAAAACGCACAACCGGCATAGGCGGTTTGTGGGCCGTTGCCTTGCCACAAGGCATTGCCCCAAAAACTGGCCTGTACGCCGAAATAACCAACCATTGGCGCGATAACCGCACCACTCCCCTCTCACTTTTTTGGAGTATACGTCACTGAATTGGCACTGAACGTGATCCCCCGGATCATGGCAAACGGCATCAAAAGTTCTGGAATGACTCCGGACAATCTCGGACGCTCATCTTTGCCAAACCACTATCACAGAAAATCAGCCACCACGCCGTGTCCAACCATCACTTATCAAACACCCCCATACCACTGACTTGCGCAAATGATGAGTCAGCCCGTTTGCCTCGCCGACGGATCAACCTTATTTTCACCCGCTTTGATAAGCAGTTCAGCCAGTGAGCGATCACTCAGCAACCCATGCAGACTGGATATTCCGCCATACACGACGTCCTGAAAGACCCCAAATACTTCACCGACAACCACTGCCAGCGACATTGCCTCACCGGCCAGCGTGTTCAGGCGTCTGAACAACCGATCGTCATCATACTTTTCAGCAACTGAACGCCGGGCCTTGAGCACAACCACAACCAGATCAACACGCTTAACGCAAAGTTATCTCAGCGAGTATTTCAATGAATTCGAGCGAGCCACTGAGGCCGAAAAGATCAAACGTTCGCCGCTATCTAAAAATGATTCATGATCCGTCTGCCTGCACGCACTTTCCTACAGCATGTCGTCGACCAGGTACCCCACGATCAGTCCTTGCCAGTACGATTGTTTGGTCGATTCGTGTCAACAAACGTAGCGACCGAAAGAATGGAATCGGGATGGTCAGCGTCATCCTGTCATCGAGAACATCGAACTCGACATCGAACTCGCCATCGAACTCGCCATCGAACTCGTCATCGAACTCGCCATCGAACTCGCCATCGAACTCGCCATCGAGCAAATCGAAATCCTCAGGATTACCGACGGAATCAAAAATTCGACTGCACGGAAAAAAGTCAAGTTTTTCGACATGCTGATCCTTGGCGTCAGAGATCGTTTCAAACACCCAGTCAGGTATTCGGTAGGCGATAGCCTCTAATCGCATCACGATAATCGCAATTAAGCGACTACAATTTCACATTCAATTTGCATTTCAGCCAAGCAAGCAGATATCTCTTGCTGATACAGAGCATTGGTCAAAATCACAACGTCGGGCTTCGTCTGCTTTAGATCCAAAGGATCGACGATCGGCTGACCACATCGTGGAATATAATGGTTCTGCCGCGCGGGATTGGTGTCAACCACCTGTTGCACAACGTCGGCGTTCGACAGTGATGACAGGAAGGAAATTCCCTTGCCACCTGATCCCCAACTGACAACTCGCTTCTGATCGCGTCGGCATTGGTCCAGTTTCCCCTGCCACCAATCAACCCGCGTTTGGAATTCATTTCCGAATCGCCTCACGGTCTCGGAAAACTCAGCTGGTATATTCAGTTTCAGAGTCTGTTCTCCTGATTCTGATGGCCGTGCTTCAACGTATAGATATTGGTCACCTTCGTAACACGTTCCTGAATGGGTCACCTCGAATCCAGCCAGTGCAAATGTATTCCTTAGCGAATCCAGACTGAAGTAGTTGCATTGTTCGTAATGCACACTCCAAACTTCGCTCTCTGCGATTGCCCGGTAACCATTGAACACTTCGAAATAAACAGGAATATCTCGCTCGCCGATTGACTGTCGCAGTGACCTCAAGAAATGCACCGGAGAAGAAATTGCCTCAAAAACAGACAAACAGCAGACAAAATCACCCACATGATGTTCGTATTTTTTTGAATAGAAATCTGATATCAGATGCACGCTGCCCGCGTCGAACCGCTCTTTCACTTCCATTGGAACAGCCGGGTCAATCCCTACGCCATGGTTGCCACCCTGTTGGCAAAGGAGACGTAAAACTTCAGCTGCCCCACATCCGATTTCGAGAATTTTTTTGTCCTGCAAATCGTATCGTTTGATCAACCGATCGCAGACGCCCTGGACAAAACTGCGGAACGTGGGAGAGTGAAAAAGAGAGACCTGATAGCCCGGTTCAAACCCAACAATTTCTGGATCGTACGAATGATTTTGAATCAATCCACACGCATGGCAGGCCACCAGATTCAACTCCCCACAACGCGCAGAATGAGCCTCCGCAGCCGAGGTTTCCAACCTCCCAACGCTGGTTGGTACGCAATCTGCCTGAAAGAACATGTCGGTTGAATGTGCCCCACATCCTCGGCAAGTGCAATTGTCAGTAAGCACGAATCTCCTCCTCAGCAAAGGACGTGACCTGTTTCACCCAAAGCGTCAAACCTGACAGATTCAGGTAGTCAAACAGGAAGCAAAGAAACAGGGCCACCCCCACCATCTCTAAACCATCCTCTACTGCCTGCACAAGGATGTGCGATACGGATGGCAATGCAGTAGCCTGATTATCCACCGCACCAAAACTCATACAGGCGACCAACTCCATTCCGATTAAACCCGCAGCCAACACGATCAACACCATCGAAAGGATGCGGCACGCTCGCGTGCGTTGATTTCCGCACGGGGGATCAGGCGTTCTCAGAAACCAGAACACACCAGCGGCAGCCATCATGACAGCTGACGAATAGAACGCGAGAATGCTCGGAGTGTGCCACAGATTGAATATTTTCAGAACATTCGCTGTGTCGTGGTCGGGATTAGGCACAAGGTTGTAGATCGAGGAATGAGCCAGCGTTGCGCCGATAACAATGCCGCCGATGATCCCAGCGAATAGTTTTCCAACCACGCACGAGCGAATCAATACGGGTACGGCACCAGTATTGCTCTCTCGATCAGTTCCACGACTCGGCGCATTCGTTGTTTCGCGTTCCCAGCCATCTGGATCATCAAGGCGAGGTACATCTTTATGCTCAGGCAATTGTTCACTCATCACCCTTCCTCCCTATGGGGAGGCATGCTGCTAAAACCCTGCATCATGTCCGATCCCCAAACGGCTAGACGCTGCATTTGGATTTCCATCACTGATTTTGCTTCCGACATAAGTGGCAGGCAGGGGCGACTTCGTCGACACGATAGTCTCACCCTGACTGTCAACTTAAGCGAACCAACCAACCAAGAATGCACACAAACGTTCTTCATCTCAGCCACCTTCCCGCGGCTTAAACTACACAATTCTGCGTAGCCATGATGATCGTTCCCGAATTTTCGATATTGGCTACCGTTGCCAACATCATGCATTCAAGGTTGTTGGTCGTAAAATCAAAGCAACTAAACCGGAGCAGTTGTCGTAGAGACTTGATGCGATTCAGCTTGCTGGCGGGCAACGAATTCTTTTTCGATCCACTGGTAGGTCTTTTCCATTCCATCGCAAAGCCGCGTTCCGGGTGCCCAACCCAGCCGATTCATAATCATGGTGTTATCGCTATTCCGGCCGTTCACACCTTTGGGTGCATCGAGGTTGTATGAGCGTTCCAGCTTGATTCCCCCAATCTTTTCAACGATGTCGACCAAACCGTTGATGGTAACCAACTCACTGGATCCCAGATTGATGGGCACATCGAGATCACTATTCATGATCAACTGAATTCCCTTTAGGCAGTCATCGATATAGGTGAAGCTTCGCGTCTGTTCACCATCACCCCATATTTCGATACTGTGGTCTCCGCTTAGCGAAGCGGCAATGACCTTTCGACACATGGCGGCCGGTGCCTTCTCACGGCCGCCATCCCATGTCCCTAATGGCCCGTAAACGTTGTGAAATCTAGCGACGCGAGTCATCAATCCGTAGTCCTCCTGGAAATGCCTGCACATCCGTTCGGAGAACAGTTTTTCCCATCCATAGCCATCTTCAGGCATTGCCGGGTAAGCATCAGCTTCCTTCAGCGGTACTACATCTGGATTCGTCTGCTTGTCCGCGTTGTAAACACAGGCGCTACTGGCATAGAAATATCGCTGCACGCCTGCATCTTTCGCTGCCATCAGCATGTGTGTGTTGATCAACACGGATAACATGCACAACGCTTTGTTGTTCTCGATGAACCCCATCCCACCCATATCGCAAGCAAGGTTGTAGACATCGCCGACATCCTCACAGGCAGCCTGACAGTTCTCGATCAGGGTGAGATCAGCGACGACGTTCTCAGCACTTGCGGCGTTCTGGTACCAGCGGTCCATCTCTTTGATGTCGACACAACGAACATCCCGGTACCCTTGTTCGAGTAACTCGGCAACCAAATGGCCCCCAATGAATCCCCCACCACCAGCGACCAACACGGGGCGTCCGAAGTCCGGTTTCACATGACTCATCACAGTTCACTTTTAACGAGTTTAACTTGACATTACTTTCGCTCCATAATGCTAACCCACCCCCGTGGAGTGAATCACGAAGCAGTGATTTGGCCCTTAAATCAGAACTGGCAAATCAAGATTCACGATTAACCATCTAGAAGGGTTCTGCCGTTTACAGGAGTACTGCCGCATGCAAGGGTTCTTCCGATTCTTCACCCTTAACCAGCAAGGCTTGAGATCAAACTCATTCCTTCACCCACTCAATGCCCTGACCCAGGCCAGTCCTGATCCCTCGGAAGACAAAGGAGCGTGCGGTCACAGACCATCATCGAACTCGTGAACAGTCAGTCCCGAATACCCCTCAGCCCAATTGCAATGTCAGCGGCATCATTTTGCCGCGAGACTCCAGCACAACCACCTTCGCTTGACCACAGCACGCTACGAAGTCTGGAAAGGACGGCGAATCAGAGCGATGCCAAGCCTGTACAGATAGATAGAGTTGGTCACCATGTATCGGTGCCAGAGTCGCCGCGGCTCACATAGCAGCCGAAATAGCCATTCCAATCCACTGCGTTGCATCCAACCAGGTGCCATCGGTTTCACGCCTGCGTGGAAATCAAATGCCGCTCCGACACAAAGTTGGACACTCTTAATCCTGTCGCTATTCTCTGCTGCGAAGAAATCCTGTTTTGGGCAACCCAAACCAATCATCGTAATTCCCGCGCCACTTTGGTTGATCCGTTCACACGCTTCAAGATTCTCCTGCTCGGACAGAGGCCTGAAAGGCGGCGCCTCAAAACCAGCTATTTTCAAATCGGGAATCTGCTTCACGAGGTTTTTCTTCAACAGGTCAAGAATCTCTGGCGTACCCCCATACAGATAAATGGAGATCCCTTCAGCAGCCGCAGCGTGACAAACACGCAGAGTCAGCTCAGGGCCATAGACACGATCGGCAAGACCGGTTTTGTGCAGTAGATTCAATCCCCATCTGACCGGTTGACCGTCCGGTGTGATCATCGAAAATCTGTTTACTTTCTGACGCAACTTTTCGTCGCAACTAGCAGTTACGATAGCGTGCACGGCATGACATGAAATGACACTCGGCCTCGATTCTTTTGCTGCCTCAATCATGCATCGAATAGCTTCGTTGTAATCAACGCAGCTAACCTGCACCCCCAGCAGATCGAACTTCTGAGGCCATTTTTCTTGTTCTTCTTGATCACATTTGGTCACGAGTTTGTTCCCTTGTTTTGGACCTAGCCGTTGACGCCTCAGAATAGATTGCCAACAATCGTTCAATGTTTATTTCTGGAGTAAACTTTTCCATGAAAGAGTTCCTTGCTGCGTGGCAGGCACGGTCATAAAACACGCCATCGTCAAACAGCCTGACCAATTTCTGTCTGAGATCCGACGCATCACCTGCCTGAAAGTGAAGCCCATTAACGCCGTCCTGAACAATGTCGGCCATGGAACCAATGTTCGAGGCTATCACGGGCGTCCCGCTGGCGAACGCTTCGATCATCGAACGCCCAAATGTTTCGTTCCAGATCGATGGAAACACAAGAACGCGAGCGTTGCGGATCTGACATAGAACATCTGAGTAGGGAAGTTGCCCCAAATATTTGATTTGTTCATTTCGTTCACACGCCCTCAGTACGGTTTTCTCCATCGGACCCTCACCGATGATCCGAAGTGGAATGTTCTTGACAACGTTTGTCTCGCACCCGTTCCATGCAGACAACAATGTGTCAATTCCTTTTTCAGTAGAAAGCCGGCCTACAAAAACGGCATAGTCTTCCTTTGTAGTTCCCATACCAGGGTCAGGATGAACGAAATTCGGTTTTATCTGAATCTTGTGTGCTGCAATCCCACTCGCGAGAAAAACACGTCGCGAGCGCTCACCCAGAGCAATGAAGCGGTCAACCAACTGCGTTGATTTTCCTAACGTAGTTTGAAACGCATTTGCCAACGCCGTCACCGCCGAAGCCTTGCGGCTTCCCCGATAACACTTGTGGACGATACTGGGATATGCAAACTTCTTACCAACACATTTTTGACAAAATTCCTTGTTTCGAAGCAACGTCGCACTGGGACAGATCATCCGATAGTTATGTAACGTCTGCACAACCGGAACGCCAAAATTCTGTGCTGCACGATACGCACTGGGCGATATCAACGGAAACGTATTGTGAAAGTGGGCTATATCAGGCTTGTGCTGTCTCAGTAAGTCGCTCAGTTCCCTGCTGCTCTGCTTGCTCCATATCGTGCTCTGCGCCATTTTCAAGGGTGACATCTTGTCCAATTCTTGATTGTGCCGTTGATAACGAATGACCTCGTGGCCGTACTGCTCCAATAACCAACCTTCATCACGAAAAACGTGATCTTCACCCCCAGACAATTTGTAAAAGTTATGACACTGGAGGACCTTCACGGTGTTTTCCTCAGCACAACAACAAGTGACGGTTGATTTTCCATATCAGTCCACATCGTCCCATTTCCATTGTTTGAATTGGGACCGAAACACAGCGATAAGAAAGATCGTTTCACACCCGGTTCCCGTTATCAAAGCTATCGCCGCGCCGAGCACGCCGTAAAATTTTATTAAGGGCACTGCCAAGACCAGGGCAACGACTGTCCCCACTAGCGTGGCGTTCATGCTGCCGCGTGGATACTCCATCGCTACCACCGCATGATGTGCTCCCAGTGCAGGGATACCGAACAGCATCCGAAACGCGAGTAGACCGACGACTGCAGCGTATCCGTTGTAGGATGCATCGTTGTAAATTAGACGCAGCAGATCGCCACCGAAAATTGCTGAGATGAAGGCGAAGATACTTACAGCGACCGCTAACAACCCGGTTGTACGCCAATACAACAGTGCGGTTTCGCGACGTGACCCCGCGGACACTGTCGCAGCAAACTGTGGTGATAGGTAATTCCCGAACCCAGCCAGAAATGGTCCCGCAAGCGCCGCAATCGAGGCACAACCAGCAAAAAGGCCAGTCGCGGAAGGATCGATCATCCCAGTCAAAAGCCAATACACACCATAGAGTTGCGCAAAACAAATCATTTGGTCGGCAAGTAACCAGCGTCCAAAACTCCAGTCATGCTTAAGCGATACGCCGAGACTCTCTGGCTCGTACTTGAATTCCTTCCACCGCACCACGCCCCAGCCAAGAACCATGATGGCAGAGGCGAGGCCGATGAATGCCAGGGCAAGGGAACTGCTCAGAGCACCTCCCGCTGCTAAAGTGAACAAAACGGAAATTTGAATCGCAGATACACCTACGTCCAAAACAAGCGCACCCATCATGTTCATCCGCGCCATGTCGAACCGCCGCGCAAATTCACGGAGCACGGAACACGGGATTGTCAGTGCAAGCATCCACATGATTGCTCGCACCTCGGGGGATAATGTCAACAAGCCCGTAATGCTTGCAGTCAAAACCGCAACCACCGTCAACAAGCAGGCCAACAGCAGAGTGGCGACAAGTGTCCCGCCAGCATGGGTCGCGGCAGACATCGTCCCGCTCAACCGCATTCGAAAGACGGTGTACGGCGTTGAGATCAGGGATTCCTGAATCCCGCGAGACAAAATCACGGAAGTCATCGCCAGAGAGAACAACCCCAATCCCTCAGTCCCGCAAGACCTGCCCACGATCACAGTGGTGACAAAGCTCGTGCCACTTACAACCATCTGATCGAACAACGCCAAACTGGAATGCAATTTCTGCGGGCTCAAGCCGAAAAGACTGCTTTCTCCTCGAGTGGACACTGAATCTAGCTGGGCAGGTATCTCCACCGGTTGATACGGATTTTTGGAACTCACCGGAGACATCCCCGAGATAGCGTATGAGCTTGCCATTGGGCTGCTGGCAATTTTCCCAAAGATTTCGCGTTGCACCCCTGTCGCACATCATCGTGATCAAGCATTCGCCAACTCCCCGCTGTGTTGTGTTGGACTTACGATGGCATCCATACGCACCCACTGCCCGACTCCCAAACCCAGGAAGGTATAGAAGCACACTGACTCAGAACGGACGGGTCCCATGAACGAGGCCGACAGCAGACTCCAACCAAAGAACCAAACCATCACGACGAACAGCATTTGGAACATTCTGCGTGCGGCCGCATCACCGTTCCTCAGCGCGAGAAACCGTTTCAACAATGTTGCCATTGCGATAAGAAAAAGAGTCAATCCGATGACGCCAGTACCCGAAACCACCTGCAAGTAGATATTGTGCGCGGAGTGATTTGCCTTCATATCCCACACCTCCATCTCGCCAGTTGAGCTGGTCAGAAAGTATCCATGACCTTTCAATGGTGACTCTAAATATTCATCCCAGACCTTACTCCACATCTCTTCACGACCAGAGAACTTCTGCAACTGTGTCAGTGACTGACCTCGGGTGACATAAGAGAGACCCACATTGTCACTGGTCGAGAATAGCCGAAAACCTGGATCTACCAGCAACATCACCAAGGCAACCGCCGCCATTCCCATTCCAATCCATGCGCGACGTCGATTGTCACCACTCATAACGACTAAAAGAGGAATGGTAATCAACGTCATGCCCAAGGCGGTTCGACTACTCGCTAGAAAAAGCACAGTTCCATGAATGCAAATCGCAGCAAATGCCAGTCGACCTGCCCACTGATACCGCTGAACCAACCAGCAAGACACAGCCACCAACAGCCCAAGAGATGAATTGGCCGCCGCTGCTGTAGGATGGACCACGCCGTCACTTCCGGCGATCAACATCCGCCGATCCAATCCAGACAAATTGGGCTCTAGGATATGAATGGCCAACAACAGGGTGCCGAACAGCAGTAAAGACCATACAAGGCTTTTGAGCACCCGCTCTGTGCCGTCCTTCGTGAAAGACAACAAGCTCACAAGCGACGCGATCATCAACAAACCGGCCATGCCTCCTGCCTGACCCAACGTCACTGACGGCCGCGGTGTCCACAGTACGCTAAAAATTGCCCAACCGAGAAAAACGAAATAGGGCATGAACGCCCGTAGTACAACCCACACCCGTGGCTCTGTAGTTAGATCCGACTGATCCCAGCTAACCTTTGCGTCAACCAACTGTCTCAGTAGCAGCAGACCGCCAATCACTGCGACCACCAATAACGCAATAATCTTGCCAAACGCCAGCGCATCAATACTGGCAAAGGCCAACGGTGAATCACGATCTGGAATCGTAAACGCCAGCAAGGGCAGGCAGAAAATCCCAAACCTGACGAGTCGCAGAGTCAAGACGCGGTCGGAACCAGGATCCGTTGACACGGTTCCCATGTGCGCCGCTTCTGAATTGATTGCTAGATCAGACACCATGCAACACGCTGTCCTTCCTCTCGGTTATCGAGGCAGAGTGGGTGGCTGACTGAGAGACGGATTCCCCAGCAATGAGTTTCCATTGCAGGCAGCATCTGGGATTGGGCTTGCCCCAGTATTCATCACTGGTTCAGTGACCACTGCGGTTACCTGATTGGTTGGTTCTGCCAGAGACGAGCCCTGACGACGATCTGTGGACGTCACTTCGAAAACTTCTCTGCCGCGAACATTGCTTTCGGGCTGATTTTGCTCACGAAAATCAGAACCGAATAGCAGGTTTGCATCTAACAACACGGGCAAGCTGACTGCAATGACGACCGCCGCAAACAGACCCAAAATCGCGCACATAAGCTTATTTGGAGTAACGGGTCGTGCCTCAAAACTTGCTGGCTGGACAACGTTGATGCTTGTAATGCTTTGCTCTTGAAGAACATCATTTAATCTCGCACGCTCAAGCAACACCGCATGCAGTTCGTTCCGATTTTCAAGCACCGCCGCTTCCCGGTTCAAACTGACAAGTATTTCCTCTTGACCATTAAGTGTTTGTATCTCCAAAATCAACCCTGCCTGCTGTTCCGTAAGCTTCTTGAGTTTATTCGCCAACGCATCCCGCAAAGCCATATCGATGACCTGATTTTCTCGAATTTTCTGGTGTGTTGGATTCGCAGTCTGTGTTAACTCTTTCCGCTCACCCTCCTGCGCATCGACAATCTTGGTCGCGTTCGCAAGTTGGTCTTGAATTGCCAACAACTTGGGATGATGTTCCTTGTATTTCGCGGAATATTCTTTCTCCAGAATTTCAAGTTGGAAGAGCACGCCACGCATTTCGTCTCGTGCTTCACTGGCTAACCCACTTACCTCTTCTGTGGTCAGTTTTTGAACAGAATGATTCAGTAATTCCTCATAGGACTCCACTCGCGTGACTGCTTCAACCAAATCAGCACTGGCACGCAGCAATTCATTCCTCACGTTTTGCAGCTGGCTTTCCAGAATCTGTTGGTGCCCCTCAAGGGTCACAAAGCCACCCGAACTCTTTGCGTTCCGTATTTGATTATGAACAGTTTCCAACTGCGCTTTCAATTTCGCATCCTGCTGGATAAAGAAGTCATAGGTCCCCTGCGTACGATTAACTCTTGAATGGTGCTGCAAATAGGTAGCCACCCAAACCTCCACCAATTCCTGGGCCAACGCAGGACTTTTCGCCGTGTACTCCACGCTGATCAGACTCGACTTGCTGGGCGCCGAAATACTGAATCCTTTTTCCAGCTTACGCACTGCTGCTTCACGTTCAGAAACTGGGTCTATCGATCCGATCTGGGACTTAATTTTAGAAAGAATCCCACCCGACGTTTTACCATCCGACGGCAAAACTTCACCATCCGATGAACGCAACGCAATGGACCGTAGGATTCGTTCGGCACCTACCTGCTCAACAACGTCCTCCATGATTGTTCTGCTTTGCATCACACCAATGGCGGTTTCAACTTCATCCTCACGCGTGTGGATGGGTGCGATCCGTTCACCTGCTGCGGTTGTGACGGGATCCAGCGTTCCATTTTCATGCCCAATACGCAACAAAAGACGCGACACAGAACGGTATTCTCTTGTCCCAAACAGAATCACAAATAGCGTTACAAAACCGACGATGACAAACGACAGCCCGGCAGCAAACCAATGCCTTTTTAACGACGCAAGCCACTGCGTAAGAGATAGGAACATCGTATATATTCGCTGAATGAGTGAGCGGAGAAAGGTTCACACGTGTTGGCCGTCAGAAATCTGTCATTACGGCCAGACGTTTCAGCATAATTTGGCACCCCTGATTTCCTGAACGATGAACGACAAAACAATACCGAATATTTTCGCCTGTTCGGAACACATGGTCTGCTCCCGATATTCCGTAGAAACCTACCCAACTTATATTTGAAGTTGATCAATCCCCCCCGTTCCAAAGCAATTCCAAACTAACGCTTACCGGCTAAACAATATGCCCGCTCAAGTACGTTGGTCAGACCTGCGGTCGCATCCCGCTGGCAATACCCCAGATAATCGTTACAAAACTTACAGTCTGACCTGTCAAACACACGGCCCATTACTTCCACAACAGCATGATGTGTTTCGGTGTGGCCGCTGAGCGATGCAAGTTTTCAGAAGTTCGCCATCTATCGATCGCGTGTCAGACGTGCGTTCCACCCAAATTCGTTGCGTTCCCACCCCAATTATCACTCGGAATGCAATCTGACTGCAAACGCCGCGCATTCATCGCTTCGCCACGCAAGCTCGTGCTTCAGCAAAAGAAGACCGCGATGGGAATCGGCGAGACTTACCCTCTATCGCGGTTTGCACCGTACGTTGGCTCGGTCGTTATGACGATCATTGCCGCCTACATTGCTACCAGCTTCTGATTCAGATTGACGGTAGGGGAGTCGTGGCGTCAAGTTGCAAAAAAGTCGATAGCGGTGCTTAACAATAGATAAACTTCATCCCACAGGAAGGTAGCACGACGGCTGTAAATAGAATGCCCCTGAACCTCCACTTTGCCGCGTCACGCCGAGCTTCTATTCCAGAGAGAAACGATTAACTGGGGTACTGGGTTCAGCCTCTTGTGCGATACGCAAATAACGATCAAGGGCAGTTCGATAGGCAACTTCAGCCTCGGGTTGCTCTTGAATGTCGATGAATCGCCGCCGATTTTTCCACAGCAATCGTACACTCTCAGCACACCAGAGCGCGCTCCTACGATCAGCTCGCACGGGCTTTTGATCAATGATTACGTAAACCGGATTAGTATGAAGTTGCGGGAACTGCCGTACTGCGATCCAACCGCTCCTTCGAATCGGCACCTTAAACATCAGATCATGTGTTTGACCATCGGCTACCACCATTTTTGAGTCAACCACTTCACCATTGACGATAATTTCAACGAGGCGATGCCCGCCTTTTACATAACCGTTATCACGCTCAGCGTGCAGATTGACTGTGTCGCCCGCAATACGTTTTCCACCAGCGGCAGACAGCGTTCCATACGCTACCGCTCGTGGCTGCTCAGGTGCAAAGGCAACAGACGTGGAGACGGCAACGCGACCAGGTGCAGCAAGCGTTACATCAGAAGTGCCTGGTTCCTGACCGTTCACGCTGAAACGCAATGCATGTGCGAAACCATCGGAAACGTAGGCCCGACCAGCAGCAATTCCTCGACACCAAGTTCCGAAATCAATTTTATCGATCTTACCAAGTTGCACATACACACGCCCCTGGCCTACCCGACGGCTGCTCATGCAAGGAAAATCTGTTTCACCACTTAGCTTCAATCGATAGCCGCAGTTCATCAGGTGGTACCACGTATTCCATTCTGGTATGCGAGCCGTATCCATCGCGCTGATGAAATCGCAGACACCCTCGCTTGTACTGACGAAAATTTCCATCGCACCACCTCCATTCAGAGATGGCAATGCATGATTCGGAAGTTGGTCGGCAGCACGGTCAGCACTCGCCTGTAGCTCGCGTGCACTGAGCTGTTGATCTCCATTCTCATCAGCGACAGTGAACCGTTCTGCCAACACCCCGATCTCGGCCTCTTTCCTCGAAAGCACGCCATCAGAGTTCTGATCTCGGGTTTTGAGTTGCCACTCTGCAGCCAATTTGGGATCAACGGCGAGCGCCGAGTGCGGATAACCAGTCACACCACCTTGCTGCTTGGCCCAGCGCATGACCGGAACCGTCCATTTCGGCCAACCTTTTGTCGCAGTACCGTCTGACCCGGGGTACGTTTGATCCTTTAGGTTCAATAAGCAGACGTGACCAAGGGCAGCAGATCCGAAGCCACTGATCTCCAAGTCATACTTCAATACCGTTTTGTCTTCGCTAACGGTATCGGCAAGTGGAGAAAAATAGGTCCGTTGATGGGCAAAGCAAGGTCCCCACGTCAACACACACCCGACATTCAATCCCTCACCCTTGACCTGGGCGAACATGTCTGCCGGCCGGATGCCCTCTGTTGGGTTGTCATAGTGTGAACATCCTGCTCCGTGAATATGATGATCCCCGCAGTAGAATCCGTAATCCTGCGGATTGACCCAGCGAACTAAATTGACTGAAACCACGTTATCCTTCCCCTGTTGCACCACAACTCTCTGCTTGCGGCGCAAATACTCTGGACCACGAGTAGAAATCAAATCGAATTCACCAGGTGGAAGCAGAACGACGTCTCCATCAGCGCGATAAATCTGTGGCTGGAAAAACAGATCTGGCGCAAGTCGCTTCGCTTGGGGCGGATAAACGTGGCCGTCCCTGTCCCTGAATTCAAGGCTACCGGTTGTGGGTTTCCCGTCATGATCCGAAATCGCCAAAGTGACTGGAATCGCTGTTTCTATATTAAAAAGAACAGGCAGGTCGCTTCGAAATCCAAGATCCTGAGTTCCTTCGCCAATGTCAAACGTAATGACCGCTTCGCGCTTGCCCGCTTCACTGCAGTAAATCAGGGCCAACCGATACTCGACCTCTAATCCGCTTAGCTGACTGGTCATCGGGGATCTGTCGAACATTTCCAGCTCCAAAAACCGCCGATTGCGGCCTATATTTTCATTATCTTTGAGCTCAGTCTGTGCTTGCCGTTTGAGGATTCCTTCAGCTGCCCCCGCATAGACCGGGCCTGCCTGCAAACTGCTAATCGTCAACCGTCGCGTCACAGTTGCGTCGTTCAAGACTTTAACGAGGACAGGCTTGAAACCAGCTTGCTGCAAATTCGCTCCGGCAACTCCTCGCTGCACTTTCACACGAAGCTCGGGGTTGATCGATACCGCGAATAAAACACGACTGTCGAGAGCTCTCTGAAGACCCTGACTATCCTCAGCTGAAATCAATCCCCGAAGTTCCGCCACAAGCACATCTGGTAATGGACTGCCCAAATACGCGTAGGCACTGATAAGACGATCGACATTCGCAGCCAAGGGCTGACCCGCAACTGATGGCGTGGCGACTTCTTCGCTGCGGGCAACCGTTACCCATGCGAGTACCGTCGCCGTCATCAAGTACCTGGACCACATTAAATCACCCCACTAACTGGACAGACGCTGACAGAAATCACGATTACAAAAAACAAATTCTAGCACAGCGCGCACATCAAGTATGAATCACCACATACTGGTCCAGGCAGAGAGTCACCTACAAGCGTCAAGTTCCATGTCCAACAGTTATACGTCCCGTAAGAACCGTTCCGCCCGGCCGACGGTTCACTGTCCTATCTCAAAAGCGAGTTCGTGTTCCCGAATAATGCCTAAAAAGCCAAACAAATACTTTCATCGAAGCCAATCGCGATTTGCTTCCGCGACGCTGATCGTTGACAATGCCGAACCTATGCGTATCAGCCACGACCTTCCCCAGCCTTTTAATACTGTTAGAAATCAGGGATCCAACCCATGACCCTTTGTCCCATCGCGCTGATCACTGGATGCAAGAAATGCCCAGCATTCTCAATCTGCCCCCTCAAAGGCGTCATAGGTGATCACCGAAAACCCGAAGAAACAAAGACGGCAGAAACAACCCCACAGCAAGACACCGAGGCGTGATCCGGATATGCTAGGCTTAAGATTTTAGTATGTTATTCGGCGGCGTTTGTTGAACGCTGCGTTTTGTTCGTCGCATGATTGAACACCAAGGACTGCGTTATGGTAGAGCCGGACTCCACATCGGACCCTGAACCTCACTCGAAAGAAGAATTACGCTTGGCGATGAAGGCGTTTCGAAAGCGTCTCAAACTGACCCGCCTCGATGATGAATCCAAATTGGGGTACGGGCCCATGTCTGGCGGGCAAAAGTCAGGCGTCGTTGCAATCAGGCCGCCGGATCAGTATCCAAAAACTGTTTGGCGTGAACTGGCAGAACAAGGCAAACTGCGACGCGAGACGGGTGGCCTCTATTCACTCATTGATTCGCAATAGGGCTTCCAGCAGCGTATTCATTCAATGCTCGGTTGACCCCTATCTTGCCGTAATCGCACTGCGAAGTGGAATCGCAACCGAGCAACCCTGGAATTCTCTTCACTTCTGCTGCCGGTTACTCACGCAACTGCTTAAAACGCAGTGAATTCGCTCGCTTCGGCTCAGCATTTGCGTCCCCTACGTTGACGGTATTGCCAGACAAGTTGCTTGCTGCCGCTGCGCAACAACGAAGGACAATAGATACATGAAACAAATCCTTGTCCTACTATTCCTCGGCATAGCCGTCTGCTTCCTACCAATGGCAACATGCAGTCTTCTTGCGTGGTTCGACGCCAAGCGACAGCGAAGACAACTTTTGCTCCGAGTCTTGACAGTAGCATCAGTACTGACAGTAACGTTCTTCGTGCTGATGATGTCAGTACTTTCCGTTAAAAGCAGCTCGCAAACGAACTTGAATCTGCATGGCATGATGGAGATCTGCATTGTGGATCTTGTCCTCATGTTCATATCCTCTTTCTTCGGTGCGCTGGGATATTCCATTACTTTTCGTCTTTGCAAATTCTCGGCACCCGACACTTCCCACAGTGCTCTTTCATTAGGAGACATCACCAAGGAATCAAAGAATCCGTACCAATCACCCCGCAGATAGCGACGGGAAAAGCGAACGACAATCGTCGTTGGATAACACCAAGACTGTTTGGAAATCACACTTAGGTTGTCGCAGCCTTCTCCACATCGTGAACAACACTGCGGTGATGAATTCATTGCAACCTAAGTCAGCTATTGCTCGAACATCAACTCGATCGGGCGATGATCACTAGTCAAGTCATCGTCGGGAAAATCATCAGTTCGCACAACAACCCTACATTGGATCCCCCATTCCTTGGCAGGCCCAGCAGCGAATGCCAAGTCGAGCATCGAGTCAGGGTAATTGTCCTTCCCGTCACCATCGCGATCCGCCCAGTTGGTATCGACAAAATCATCCGGCGGCAACCATGACCAGACATTGTCACGAACCATTTCAACAAATGCCTCGTTTCCTTTCATGGCCAGATAATCGTAATCCATGTTAAAATCCCCGATCGCGATGACGCCCACATCCTGATCTCTCGCCCATTCACGCAACCCAACCGCCTGTGCTTGGCGGAACTCAGCATTGCCGCGGGCTAAGTGATTTGTCATCACAATCAATTCTCGACCCGACCGGCGATCATTGAGCCTGACATAAAGAGGTGAACGATGACTGCCCTTGTTGAGAGGATAAGATTGATACTGATCCATTTCCTTACTCTCAAGCAAATCGTATCGCCCCGCATTTACCAGGATTTGAAGCCGGTCAGTTCCACCGGTCTCTCCGTTGACGGAATCGTACTTGCCACCCAACGCTTCTGAATACACTTCAAAGTTGTTGCTGTCGACTTCGCTTAGACAAACGATGTCGTACCCAGAAAACTGAGCCAACTGTTCAGCAATGACAGCGGGGCGATTACCGCCAGACTCTACATTCCACGCGATCAACCGCACCACATCGTTTGACGTTTGCTTGCCCTGCGGGGGTTGCCCCACATCTCTTTCCTCGCTGCGATCATTCGCGACCAAAGGATCAGAAATGCGATCCGCAGTGCCGCAACCGACCTGGGATGAAACAAAAATGGCGAGGGAAGCAATCAGGCAAATGCGCATCGTTTATTGGACAACTAACTGACAGGGAATATCGGGGCTGAAGAGATCAAGGAGAGTCTACCCGAGTCAGATCGCATCGGATATTGAGGGTTAAATTCATTGCTCGTTTTTTTACCCTCTGACCCTTTTTCATCCTCTGACCCGTAGAGAATATTCGTCATCCAACCACGTTCAATAATTAAATCAAAAACGCATACGCAGGCGATTTTTGCCAGATATCGTCGAGTACGACGTGATCGACTAAAATCCTGTCGCGTTCTTGATTCAACGACACTCAGGTGACGGACTGTATCTGCTATCGGTCGAACACCTTCTAATGCCTACTGGACATCAGGCAAGACCGCTCACACACGAACATTGCCACAGCCTTGCAAGCCCATCGATCCTGACTCAGGTTTCCACTGGAAATCCTGACCGTACTAATCTTTGGTGGACGATTCATGCGCACCCCCGCACAACGTGCTCAGCAGCGTTCAATGAGTTTATCACTGGTATGATGCACGACAGCGGCGAAGGCATCCCACAGGATTACGCCGAATCCACGAAATTGTTTCGCAAGCCACCTGACAAAGAAGTCTTTGAAAGGCAGTTTAAACTTGACAAGGCGTATGCTGACGCAGCGAGTTTCACCCGAGACTACACCGAAGCAATCTGTTGGTCTCACTTGGAAGCAGAAGCCCAATCCCCCCCTTGCTCAGATTAACTCGGCCTATCGCACTTGTACGCCAATGAATCGTGTTCAATCTGAACCCAACAACATTAGAATGAATCTCACAGGATTTTCTCACACTACGAACTTTCCTATCACAACAAATAACCACACCATTCAGCAATCAAACAGAAAAGCATCATGCGTCCAATTGTTTACATTGCCCTAGCTATTGCGTTCCCAGCCATCACGTCATACGCGGCCGATTTTGCTTTGGCAGATAAGGAAGAAGCCTTGGCGGCCCCTAAGGGCGGATCAGGATTTACGCTGGTCGCTAAGAGAAACATGAAAGGACAGACGTTTAACCTTACGGAACGCGTTGACCTCGAGGGACTGATTCTGAGAACAAGCGAAGTGACATCGGTTGCTGACCTGACCGTTCAAATCCTCAGGTTTGCAAGAGGAATGCCAACGGGCGAAGCATTGTATTCGTACACTGGGCAACTTCCTGCAACGCTTCGATCTGGCGACACTGTAAAGTTGACCTTTGATCGGCGTACAACGCTTCCAGCCGGAAGTTATGCGTTCATTCTGAGCACCGACAACTCCAAACTTAAATTCAATCTGGGCAACGTCTACGACGATGGGCGTCTGATTCGTAGCAACGCTACCACCCGCGGAAAGTGGGCGACTGGGGGATCCGGTAAAAGCACGGATCTCATTTTCCGATTGGTCGGTTTACCGATGCCAGCGGCAACAGCACAAGACGCAACTACGCCGCCCACATCAGCAGAACAACAACAGTGGGACCTGGTCCTGCACAAGAACCCTGTTTTCAAACCGGCAGACCTGAATCGCCTGAATCGCCAACCCAACATCATCACGGTGATGATCGATGACTTGGGTTGGAACCAGATTGGCGTCGGTCGGGCCACATTTGGCACGCACGCCGAGGTGTATAACACCCCGAACCTTGCCCGTCTGGCGAACGAGGGACTTTGTTTTACCAATGCGTATGCTCAACCGAATTGCGCACCAACCCGAGCCGCCATGCTATCGGGCCAGTATCCGGCACGGATCCACAACGATGTGTATGTTGTAGGCAGTCTAAATCGGCATGGAAGAGGCGGCGTTTCTAAAGAAAAAGCGAAATTCATTGGTCCAGCACAGTCAGAGGATGTGGCCACCGAGGCAGTCACGGTCGCCGCCGCTCTGCAGGAAAACGGCTATCGAACTGCACACATAGGCAAGTATCACGTGGGTGGTCACGATGGGCCAGAAACATTACCCGAGAACGTCGGTTTTAACATCAACATCGGTGGTTACACGCAAGGCCATCAACCGGTTTGTTTTGCCAATCAACTTAAATCCGGCGGTTGGGAATTCCGGGGCCTGGGCCGTGGAGACTTTGATCGGTTTGCCAAGCCTTATTCCGCTGCATACCTCAGTCGCCACCAGTTCCCTGCATCTCTGGCGGGCACACCCAAGCACATCAGCGACGCGGTGGCTGACGCGATGGAAGAGACCGTGGCCTCGTTTTCTGCTGACGACAAGCCATTTTACCTGCAGGTTCATCCCTACGCCGTCCATGGTCCCGTGCAATCGCGCCCCGATTTGAAAGACTCATCAGACGGCGACGCCTTTGTGGGCTTTGTGAAAAGCGTCGACCTGATCATCGGACGCCTGCTTAAGGCGGTCGAAGACCCCAATGGTGACGGAGATACACGAGACAGTATCGCGGAACATACACTCGTCCTATTCACATCGGACAACGGAGGGACTCACAAGACAAATCTTCCGCTTAAGGGAACCAAGGGAATGTTCACTGAAGGTGGGATTCGCGTTCCTCTGATCGCGTGGTGGCCCGGACAAATACCGGCAAAAACCGTCACGAATCGTTTGGTACACACAGTCGATTATTACCCCACCTACCTTGATCTGGCAGGGCTAAAGTGGACGCCTTCTCCTGACACGCACCCCTTGGATGGATCCTCCTTTGCCGATTTCCTCGTCAATCCAAATCTTAAGCACAATCGCGGACCCATCTTCTACCTGTTCCCCGGGTATCTGGACCGTCGTGCACAACCATGCCTGACTGCGATAGAACAAATCAACAATACGCAATACAAGCTGATCTACTTCTATGAATCGGGTAGCTGGGAACTTTACAACATCACGGAGGATATCAGTGAAATAGAAAACATTGTCACCAAACATCCGGAGATCGTATCACACTTGGCAGGCAGCCTTCGCAGCTGGCTGACACAAGATCACCCGACATGGAAACCCAAATACCCGATTGTGAAAAAAACCGGCAAACCGGCGGGTCCTCCTAGTCAATAGAGTCGGCGTTCACACACCGAAAAGGAGCGTATTGAATGACGAAGCCCGTTCCCATAACGCATCATTTTCTCGCCTTTGTCGTACAACGTTGATCTGTTCGCCCCTGCATGACCAAGTAGCAGGAACGGAAACATGACAACCAGACGCCAGCTCACTGGCAAACCTCAACACAAAGCTTTCTCCCCGCGAGCATGACACTTTCAACTCACGTATGTTCCCTCTGCGCATCCAACGAGTTTGCGGATGCATTACCACCATGCAAAGGATCGGCCGCGTTCTCAGCGGCCGCGAAAACGCTTGAGCGTCAACAGTGAATCATACCAATGATCCGGCATAACGATGTTCTTTGCATTTGTATCGTAGCCGCCATACTTCCCGTCAATCTTCAACACCAATTTGGTGCCGCGATCGATCGCCACCATGAAATAGGTAAAGACCACGCCTCGATAGGTTTCCTTCTCATAGAAACGGAAACAGGTCGCCGGCATACCATCCGCTATCACTCGTTCCGCCTGTATTTCGTCTTCAATCCCTTCACTTAGCTCAGGCACGCTTTTCACCAGTGCTTCTGAGTAAACCTGCGGCGGACTCGAAAACCGAGCCACTGACTCATCAGAGATAATCGCAACAGTCATACGATAGCCTTCTTCGCTGCGAAAACGATAGACGACCTGGCCGCGATCATTATCTTCCCTCGACTCCTGCTGGAAACCACTCGGCAGGATCATGGAATACCCTTCCTGGAACTGAGTCCGTTCAATTTCGGGACCGCTGTCTACTTGGCCAGTATCGGAGACTGGCACGGCCTGAATTCGCATCCAACGGCTCAGCAAAAGCGTTGCTCCAATGACAAGCAGAAGACCACCCAAACAACTCACCGCGGTGATGATCACTGCGAAGTTGCTGATCGAGTCATTACTGACCGAATCGGTGTTCTGTTTATGCGATTGCAAAGGTCTTGCAGCCTGAACTTTGTGGATTGTCATTCCTAACCGATGCGACATGAGCAGATGCCTGCTATTTGACGCGTCACACGTTTCCCCCCGACCTGCGGGAAAGGCAGAGCCTGCGGGAAAGGCAGAGCCTGCAGGAAAAGCGAAGCGTGTTGGCAATTGCTATTATGCAGTGAATTCGGAGAACGCATCACAACCATGCTCGTGCTGTATCTTTGCTTAAGCCTTCAAAGTCTAGCCCTGATCAGAATCTGATGCGATGTAAACTGCCGAAAATTTGTGTAGACCGCACAACAAAACGGAACAGGGATAGGGATACGCCAACTGTAACCGCACCAGATGCTCAACAACCGCCAATTGCACAAGACTTTGTGTCACTTCGTCGAACGGCGGTTGATTCGACTGCGAGCAGTCAGGGCGGAACTGGACAGCCTGAAAGGGTTCCATTCCGACAGCCCTATGATCACAACGTCAACATATTCGCCGCCATCAGAGCGATTAGTGTTCGGATTTATCGGCAATGTTTTCCGGCGACGCTGTCAGTTTGTCGATCTTGGAATGCAGATTCTGTATTTCGATTGTTTGAGAGTCAACGGCCCTCTTCAATTCCTGGACGACTGACCCTAGTCGCGAAATCTCGAGCTCAACATCTTCATTGCCTCGACTGAACACGAAGACGATCAAGGCAATGACAATCAGCGTTCCGCAACCCAAGTTAACCGGAATTACACGTGCGCGGCAGCGGGGACACAACCCCGTGAAGATGCCTTTCAACAATATTGATGTCGGTTCCTTACATTGACGACAGGTTGCCATGACTCTGGACTCCCATAATTAACAATGGTGAAGATCACCGGGCGACGAGATGATTTCAGATTCAACCAGATTCGCGCCTCCGGTTCACGCATTTGCTCGGCCAGCGCTACTGTTCAACAACGAGTACACGAAAGTCGGTCTTGCAGTGACCGGCGCATGTGGCATCGAGCAGGTGCATTTCCAACAGTCCTGATTTGGCGGTACTTGCTGCAGCAATCGTCACTCTAAACGCATCGAGATTATTGCGTTTAAGCAGCGAATATGTAGATGAACTTGCAAACTTTTTGCCTTCATCAAAGTCCGGCACCGAGATAGTGACTCCGCCCTTGTTATAGGATCGGTTGCCCTGCAACTTCGATTGCGTGAATTGAGGCTCCCCGCCAATCATTTCTGCGAGACTGAATCCACCGCTACGCGTCACACCCACGGTGCACCACGTGGAAAAAATGAGCTCTTTTGTTTCGCCAGGCTTCAAAGTTACCAGTGGAACAATCTTGAGGTCCTGCGTTTTTGACGATTTCGATTTTAAGGGAATGGGTTCTTGAGCTTTGGAAATGGCATACAACGGAACAAACAAAATCGTGAGCAACAGAAATGAGGATGTCAGTTGACGCATCGCATCTTTCCTTTTGTTGGAAAAGGTCTTTGGCTGAACGTTTTGAATAACCGTGCCACGATCAGAGCTTGTCCATTGTCAAAACGACCGACTTCGCGGTTCGAGTGCATTGCTTTTGTTTGGTCTTGTCCATTCCAAACCCGCCTTACCGCAATTCGACCGCGTTATCTACGCATTATACACACCTACCGATCGCCAACATCAGATTCTGACGCGACAAACGAAATTGTTTATGGCGGAAGATGAATCAATAAGTAGCTGTTACGCCAGCACGCGTGTCCCTGACGAAGGTGGCGCACTTTCAGGCTCGACACTACCATCTCTCCACTTATTAAGTGCTGCTTTATCTTCTTCGGTCCAGCCGTCCGGAGCGTCGTATTTTGCAACACACCAGAGAATGCACTGAGCGTCCGATCGCGGTGATCCAACTTCCGATGCTCGTATCAGGTGCTCAGAAGAGAATGCAACGGGAGCTTCATTCGCAACGACGTCACAAGTTCGTCACTACCGCGATCTCCCTGACGCAGTTCCGAAGAGAAACCACGGTACTCTTCAACCCAGAGGAAGCCATCGTCCTTGAGTCACCACAGGAGTCCCCAAAACTACAGATCCCGTGAACACAACACGGGACGCCGTTGTGTTTCCATTAAGATAGGACATCTCTTATTCCACACCCTCCCTCTACAATGCACACGGCATCCCAAACAATGGCAGCAGCCCCTAGGCTCTCAACCTGAGCAGGCGGATTGATTGAATTTGCAAATAGGGAAGCTGACTACCAGTCGGTGATTCCGCGCGGTTCCGTGAAATGTCGGCTAAACTACTCGTTTTCGTGTTTGCCCACACGCCAACGTCTATTTTTGCCAGAAAACGGAAAGCCGTTACCGGACTACGCACGGTCAATCGTTAGCGACACAGCAAATACTATTCTTCGCTCCACAGCAGATAAAGTTGTTCTGCGATCTCTTGATGACCGGGATCGGTCAAGTGGATCCGGTCACCACGGAATCTCTCCGGGTCTTTCTGAACCTCCGATGGCGAAGACCATTGTTGGGCAATGTCCAACACCGCGGCCGTGGAACTCGACGCCACAACGTCACGGACGATATCATTGTACGCCTCGTGCATGCGAGGAATGCTCACAACTTCATCCGGCGACATCTTGTAGAACTCGCCAAAAAACCCGTACGCCCACTGCGGCACCTGTCCGTCGTGGTAAGCCGAAGGAGCGGTGACAAAAATCGTCGGGCAACCATGTCCTTCCGCATCGCGCAGGATGCGCTGCAGATTTTCGCGGTAGTCCTCGAGCGGAACACGGACGGGAGCCCTGCTAATGGAAACGGCTGGCGCCAACTTGGTGCGTAACGAGTACAAACACCAAAAGATACGCGACTTGCCAAGCCATGTGCGAGCCTGGTCGCTCAGCAACTGACGCTGCATCACATCACGATCGGTTTCTCCATTAAGTGACTTCCAATGATCGTTCCAGCCGAAGTAAACCAGTATCAGATCCGGCTGCCACTCCCACACGTCGGCCAGTCGACGTACCCCCTGAAGCGAAGTGTACCCCGGACAACTGGCGTTCACCACTTCGACTTCGCGGCCTGTCTTTTCGCGAACCAATTCCGCAAACCGATTCGGATACAGATTCAACCCGAGAAAGCTGCACGAGTCACCAATCACACCGATGCGGAACACGCCCTCTTTTTTACTCTTGTTTGTCGGTGCGGGTAAACGCAGCCCAGCGGGCCCAGTAAATGGAGTGTTGGCGATCGGTTTCCAAAACAGAACCGGGTCAACCTCAAACAGCGGAACATCCTGAAAGACTTCTCCTTCGCGTTCGATTCCGTCGGAATCAAAAACGGGGATGCCGGTCTCGTAACCAAATCGAAGCACGCCAATCACAGGCGGCTCGCCAATTCGCGCGACGCGCAATCCAATTTCTAGTAGCGCGAACACCCCAACGACAACTACGCTGGAGAACACAATCTTCTTACGCACCGACAGTTCATGCGTGCGTTGGTCGCGTTGGTCGCGTTGGTCCTGGCTTTTTTTCTTTGACATCGATGGTGTTTAGGTAGAAACAGGAACCGGATCTCGCAAATATTTTCGGTGTTCAAATTGACATTGGCAATAGCACCTCCCAAAAATTGTCCTTTCTTGGGAATCATCTGGCCACCAAATTCCGGATGGAACCAAGCTCATCCACCAATCACTCGCGGGTGAGAATGATCGCTCTGGTGGCTCTGGCCGTTGTCTGGTTGTGGCGGTCGTTGGCTCGTTAACTTGTTGGCTCGTTAACTTGTTGGCTCGTCAATTCGTTGGCTTGTTCACGCTGAACACGACCGCCAAACAGTACGTCGATACAGAGGATTGCCCTGGTGGCAGGGCTGTACTAGAGAGAATGGGATTTGGGATAGTGACTAGGTTGGCAACACCTGGCTACGTCCCGGCTCATCTGCCAAACGGACACACGAAAGCCTTTGCTGCTGACGTCCAGACCTCCGAGTCGCTACGCTCACCGGTCGAACGACCAAACCTCTCAGGGTGCTACCGCCGCGACGCACGCGGATCGAAAATCCCGCAACTTTTCTAGCACCCTTATTTTCAGTCGGGTCCGTCACCCCGCCAGTCGGCTAATCATTGCACCGATCCTGATACAACTCAAACGCGTTGCCACGAATGCCATACAGGCCGATCACGTTGAAGTCGATTTTTTACGCATTTGCCTCGCTCGTCCAATGCAAGATTGAAGCCAATATTTGAGCTCGACGTCATCATCCGTGCGGGAATTTTTCAGCGTCACATTCTCGAACGCAGAAAGTCTCTGTCTGCGAATGACATGAATCATCAAGAGGATAACGACCCCGTGCACCGGCACGCGACAATCGACATTGATTTCACAATCCGCCCGGCGCGCGACTCCGCGTGCAACGGATTGTTTGCTGCCTCACTAGCATCGGGGACGTTGGTATGACCAAAGAGCGTCGAGGCCGCTAATTGTTATGATTGCCGCCTTTCTGTTTCGGTCGGCTAATCATCTCGCTGAAAACCTTCGCGTAACGTTCGCCGAGCAATAGGTAGGATCCGCGATCGAAATGGACCATGTGGTGATCGGGAGACGAACAATCTTTCGACTCGACAAATCCGGTATTCTCCAGTTTGCTTGGGAGCGTTCGAAGAATTGTACGAACCTTGTCGATTCGCTTGACACGCTCGGGTTGGCTGTGTTCCTTTGCGGTACCGTAGAACTCCGCCAAATTGCCTGCAACGAAAGGAAGTTGATCGTTAGCAAAGTCTTTTCGCAGGTCCTGTATCAATTGGTGCAACTTCTGCTCATATGAGTTGGTCCGTGCGTCAGTAACAGTATCCGATTCACCTTGATGCCAAAGAACACCCTTGAGCTTTCCGTATTTCAGAGCGAATTTGGTCTTTTGGACGGCATCCTCATAAATCGGAGTACCCTTCTTCAGCCTGTCGATAGGCGCGCCACCCCACGCAACCGGAATCAGACCAACAACAACGTTCGGATTATTCTTGAGGTATTCGATGGCGAAGGGAAGACCGAGACCAAATCGATCCGACCGAAGTCGGTTGTGCAAAGGATGAGCCGCAGGCAGCCACTTAAGATCGCCTTCGTATTTAGTCGGAACCTTGACAACCCGAGGGACAGGCTTTCTGTCTTCAGGCATGACTTTCCCAAATCCTGACATATTCGATTGTCCCATCAACAGGAACACATGAAAGTCGTCTTTGTCATTCGGTATCTGCCAGTGCCCGGCGTTCACTGATTCTTGGCAGTGGCCAATGCTGATACCGGTGAGCAATGCCGCAGCGAAAAGCATGTTACGGAACATTCTTGGGATCTCCAATTCTTGTCAGCGAACGCGTGAACTCAGCGGGCCGTGATCGGACTCTGTCAAACGCAGCGATCCGACACGGCAAACACGGATCCGCTGCAATTCTTTATGAACGTGCGTACGTTCGTCTCATTTAACTTAAACTGTTTCACCACCACTGATCGAAACAATAGCACAACGGAAGTGTGGCGTTATTCTGTCGTGCGAGATCAATGCAGCTGATTCATCTGCAAACGCCGTCACAACGCCGTGATAATGAGGTGACGGTAATACACCGTTTTTATTTAGAATCGCCAAAAGGTCGTCTAGCGTAAGGTTTGTCGGAGCCATCCAGTTAACATTCGGCAGATCTAGTTGAATGTGAACCAACTGCATGAAAGCGGATCGGTGAAATCAGAATAATCTAGCAGGCCGGAACGCCAAAAGGAATCTGACAAGACGATGGAGAACACCTTGGAATTTGGCGAATCGTCCTCGCGATCATGGCATTTACTGCCATGCGGATCTGGGGGATGGAGACATGAGTTTGTTGGTGAGTTCCATGGAATTGAATGATCAATTGAGTCTTACAATTCCTTGTGGACTACAAATGGCAGCAACCTGACCTGCAACGAGAAATATCCGTTGTCCGTCGCAACACGAGAAAGTATCTGGTTGGCAAAACAATCATTGACAACTACCAATCCCCTTTGTTTGAGGTTTCACAAGCAAGATATGCGGCGACCCACCTCGCATTATCGTTTCACTGCGTGGTAGAGGCAAACCGATCCTCCCGTGCCAACCATAAGAACGCAAGCGACCAACATTCGAGGGCTTCCACTTCGAAGATGCATGTAGGGTCGCCTAGCACAATAACGTTTCGGTCAACGTGGCGGCGGCCAGAAAACATTGCTTCAAGTCCGACGTGCCCCGCCGCTCACGGTCAACCGTTTGTTCTGTGGCGTTGTGATGGAATTCTGGTTCGCGAAAGCCTATACCACCGAACGAGAAGCGGGACGTAAAAGCATGCCGCTAGGACGTGAGCGGGAATTCCAACCCAAAATGAAATCATCACAAAGTCAAATTGAAGAAAGTAGAAACCCACGACCCACAAAACCCAAATAATAGCACCCGGCACCGCCAAGTACACAGCGGGCTTCAGCGATACGTAAAGAGCGCCGTCCCAATTGTCCGTCGAAACATCACGAGCAACGACGTATCGGATTGTGCGGGCAACGGCTTCAAGCACGGGTAACGCGAAGAACCAAATGAACGCTGAACCGATCGCAATCCCAACGAGATTAGTTATGCGATAGGCAGCTTGAAGGATGGGAGGAAAACCACCGATGATCGCATGTGTGTCAAACGCATAGTAGTTGAAAAGCGCTGCCGCCAAGAGAATAAGGAACGCCGTGCGAAACGCCGCAAGTGCCGCCCGTCGATTCTGCAAATGCGAGTCCGCTGTGTGATCGCCAACTGCGGGCGTTTCGTAAGGGTTGGTGGACATGCAAGCAATTGAGTTGGGGAGAGCCACAGAACGCCCGCGTTAACCGAGTCGCGGGAATCGATATTCCATTTCAACAGCGCTCAGTTTCAATAACCATCAGCTTCGCGACTTCCGTTCATCGCGTTGTTTTTAAAACGGTTAGTTGACGTGAGACGCTTCCTCGAATGCGATTTAGTCAATGTAGAGCAGAACAACTCCCTCGTCCTCCAATGGTTTGAACTGAAAGCGATAGGGAAGCGGTTTGAAATACTGAATGATTGTATCCTGATCCATAAAATGGGCGAAATCATAGAACTCTTTTTGTTCGATTGGGATCTTCGTGGCATATTTACAGTCGTTCACCGGCACAAAGATCATCAGCTTGAATTTATCGTTGAAGTACCTGTTGTCAGACTTAACGAAATTCGTGTGGTCAAAATTCTTGAGCTTGCCAATTCTCTCGAACAGCTTGCTGTTATCAAAACTGAATTCAAAGTCGTAGCACGACCCGCCGCGAGATGCGCGACCAGATTTGGTGCTAATCACGACGGGTTCGTCAGATTCCATCGCGACCTTTGTTTCAAGTAGGGCAACGAGTTTCTCGTCTACCAGCACATCAATCAGCAGCTTTCTATTTTTCGTAGACTTGCTTGTGATGTTCTTGTCGGCCGCAAGTTCCAAAATCTGCGGTTCATCTTTTTCAAGATAGCCCAAAACAAAGACCTGCGAATGGGCCGATTGTTCGTGGGGTCCACCAGCTTTTTTAAATACTATCTCGAAATCAAGCGTCGTGCGTTCATCAAACATTGCAATTCGCGGGAGGAAGGAACTCCAAACCGGGGCGTCCCGCTGGGCCATTGCAGTTGCTGGAAAAGAAAGAAGAACGCAAAGCGTGAGTAGCGCAAGTTTCATGGGACCACAATGCCTTTAGTGCCAGAACTTCTGCGATCACCCGGTCGCCGCGGATGATTTTCTATCTAAAAACGCGGCCTCGGCGGCTCGGCACACATCGTTTTGTCATCTATCGGCTGGTTTCTCAAGTATCGATTCGATACGCAGCAGAGAATCTCTGATTTCCGAAAGCAAAGGGTTCGGCTCAGATGGCTCCTGACGCGCGGCCTCTGGAGCCGACTGAGACGCGTTGGAAATGGATTCGCGCTGGTTCAGGACGGCTTCGCGAAACAATTTTGCATCGATGATACCCGTCAGTGAAACTAAAGCGCCTTGCCCAGACTGGCCTGCAGTCTCGACAGTGAGTGTATGCAGGTCGAAGTAACGCATGATGGGACCTTGGACCATTCCCATGTCTGTGATTTTTTCAAGCGGAATGGTTTTCTCGATTCGGATAAAGATTCCCTTTTTAACCTTGAGTGCCTTTTCGGTCAGCAGGCATTCCATCCTATCCAAGTAGCGTTTAGTGAACGCCAAGCCGATTGGAAACCAGAGAAGCAGCAGGGGAATCCCAATGATGGTTACAGTCAAAAGAATGGCCACAGACAACAACCAATAGATACACACCTTGGAGTTGAATTCCGCCCTTCTTAAGTGTCTTTCTTCACTCATGTTCCATAACCTTTAATAGCTAACGTAAGCGATCACCGGACCAGAACGAGTAATCCAAACCATGAATAGCCCACCCAAATCCGACTTCGGTTGAATGGCATTGTTATACCACGATTAGAACAAAGGTATCAAATATAGAGAAAGTCATCCCCTGGTTCGGCACTCCGAACACGTTCTGCGAATACTCGGTAGAAGTACGAAATGTTAGCATCTTTGTCTCCCGATAGTCGTCCGCGGATTTTGTCGAATACCAGGATTGCGATCGTGTATTCAGGTTCACCGATGACCAGTACGGGCTGGTCGTGGCCTTCGTGCCAGTAGTATTTGCCACCAAACTCCCGTCGACCAACTTCGAGAACGTAAGACCCAAGCATCTTGACGAGTGCGTCAATTTGTTTGGCAGGGGTTTCGTCAACGAATTCGGTAGCTTCCGCGAGCACTTCTTCTACAACTGCGAGACTCGTTTCTGAGTAGTCCAGAGTGCCGTTGGACCGATCGCCCAACTGCTCAACGGCACGTTCAGCTTTGTCAACGACCTGTTGGGCGAGTTTTTTCATTAGGTACTATTCCGCTAATTGAGATAACGATTGGGATCACCGGGTTGCCAACAGCGACGTTGATGGCAAATTCAGCACGGACGGCGATCCCGGTGCAGTTCATTTGCTATCTGGCAAACTCAGCATTCGCGTGATCCCTTGGGAACCCCGAACGCAACGTCATAGGCCCATTGTATCGTTTCCTTTCGTGATGCAACGTGGAGCCTGCAACCGTGATTGCCGCCGTAGGGAATGCGTTCCATCGCTTTGCCAGCCAGTTCTCCAAGTTTGCATTGCATTGACACGATCGCATTCGTAGTTGCTGAGACGCGAATGCGAGTGTGAGTTGGCACCATTGTTTGGTCCGAAATGACAATGCATGTGCCGACAATGTCGAACTCATGTTCGGCACTTTTGGTAGAGCATTCAGGAAACACTGCGTCCAAGCTCTCATGTTTCCATTCCGGGTGGACCTCACGGAGGACTTCTGGAATGTAGTATTCAAGCGCAGACAGGGCATCACGAAAGACTTCGGATTCTGGAATACGGTCGCCGATCTCGACATCGCGTAACACAACGCGAAGATCACGAGCGAGGTGTTGTTCTGCAGGTGAAGTGATAAGTCGCACTCCATTCGTGACAGTGGTAACGTAAATGTGTAGTGACACAACACGTGTAGTGACACAACAACCGGGATCACCGAGTAGCCGCCGAAAAGCTCAGCCAGAAAAAAACGCGTTGTCAGCGGCTTCGATGCCACATTTTTTGATCCGAGGTTCCTATCACAGCGGCTTCGCACAGCCGTCGTCGAACACCACGACACCAAACGGCTATGCATGAGGTTTGATCTACCAAATCTTAGAGCGTCGCCCACGTTCAAGGCAATTCGACGATAATGCCGAACTTTGCGGCTCAGAGCTGTCGGGCGACAGTTGTCAAGTCATATCATCACGCTCTTGGTCAGTGAACGCGTTACTTACCTGCTCCCCTTCACGATGCTGCTTGCGCATGCGCGCTACTTTGGCTCCAGTTGCCATGTACGCATTTGCCACTTTCTCCTTAGCATAATTGGCCACTCCAGTCTGGCGCATTCCCATCTCGCCGGCCTCAGTGAACGCATCCTGATCTGCACCAAGAAAAGTGAAATGCCAGTTATACTGTTTCTGTTGACGTTCGATCATTTCCTTGATGTGAACCTTCGAAAACTCCTTGCTTGAGTTTTCAAGTCCATCCGTCATTACAACAAAGATGACCAAACCGGGACGGTCCTGTTCATCCATGCTCGACAGTCGTTCGCCGGTTTCGTTGATCGCTCTTCCAATAGCGTCAAGCAAGGCGGTCATTCCTCTGGGAACCAGTTTGTACTCTAGAGCTTGCGAAACGGGGACGCCTTTTTGCAGAAACTCATACTCGGTGTCGAATTGCACTAGGGTAAGCAGTGCTTCGCCCGGTTCCTTAGCCTGGTCTGTGATGAACGAGTTCACACCTCCTTCGGCGTCTTCTCGCACTTGCTCCATTGAACCGCTACGGTCCACCACGAGTGTGATGTCGGTCAGGTCAGATTTCATCGAGGAACTCCTTTGCTGGATTCGCAAACTACTTGCATCGGATCAAAACAACGGATCCATCGGCCCGAATGACGTTGCGACAGGACGTCACACGTCGCCGGGCGGCGGGCGGCGGGAGCACGGCAACCATTCGCAAAAGCTTTCCACCGCCGCTCCCTGTGCACGCGCTCGTTCGGCATGAACTAATCGAACAAATTGGCCAGCTTGGCAAAGAAGCCAGAACGTACTTCCCTTGTCTCGGACAGGGTTCTCTCAAAAAACACCTCCAATGATGCGATCTCTCCACCATCAAGCCATGTTCCCCGACACTTCGGACAAACGTCAATCATAACCTGCGAGCAGTACCCATGTTCCCGCCTTTCCATGGCTTGATCACATTTAGGGCACTGTACTGCGGCCTTCGGACGGGAGAGCGCCATCGCGTACGCGTCTCCGACGAGACTTGGGAGTTGCTGGATCTCATCCGCGTAATCCTTCTCGTTGGTGTCCTGAATTCGCTCTAGCTCCCCATAGTCGAGCCACATCCCGTTACATTCATCGCATTTATCAACTTCAATATCCGCCTCGTAATTGGCCGTCGTCAGCTCTCTTCCGTCGTCAGCTCTCTTCCGTCGTGTGGGCACTTCATCTGGGACTCTCTATCTGATCATGAATGGATGTGAGGCATAACGATTGTGTTAACCGAGTTGGCGGATCGACGCGATTGATGTTCACACCCTTGAACTGTAAACGTAGGAAACGACTTTTAAGAACCGGAAGTCGAGCCGATTCCGGTTCACCGATTTTTCATGCCCACTTGCCGTGCGCATCGTTTCTGGCGGCGCAAATCCAGCAAAAACGCGATAGCAACTGCGACAACTCTAGCGATCCACCACAACCCATTGTGTCTTATTCGAAAATACATCAAGGATGCCGACGCAATGAATGGGACTATGCAGGCGAACACACTGCTTCGGACCAGAGCGTAGGTTCCGGTTGTCACCCATTCGGGCTGCTTTTTTCAGTCGCGTCTCGCATGAGGCCTCGCAGTTTCTGTTGTTCATCATCAGTGAGATTTCCGTCCTTACATTTCTGAAGCAATTCTGGGTCCAGCCCAGAGAAGATTCCAGAGAGTTTTTTGGCAGCAGCATTTTGTGCCGTCTGCCGCACACGCAATTCCTCACAGGCTGCCTCGTCACCGTTCCAATGGCGAAGAGCCAATGGTACGTTAGCAATATCCAGCCAGCCATCGCCAATCACTAGGCATGTGGTGAGGAACGCCTTGATTGCATTGATTTGTTGATTCGTGAGGTGAACAAGCAAACGGTCGATGCAATTAGGGTCGCAGAGTCGATAGATAGTCGCATCCGCGCTGATGGACTCCGATTCACGATACCGACAGAGCGTAAAACGCATGTATGCAGGCAGATGAAACCGCAAGCCATCGTCGTCCATAAAGCAGAGAACTGACGAATGGTTTTCAATGTCTTCATCGGGAATCCGCTGCCAGTCATGGATTTCATCTCGTTCGCGCGCGGCGGCTCGTTCACTCTCGGTACCGTAGCCGTCAATCACGTCTGCTTCGCGGACTGAAACGCCATTTCCGAGCGTAACTCGGGCGAAGGATTCTACGATCTGATTAATTGCGTTGTTTGTTTGCGGTGAGTTCATGTGGCGAGCTTTTCCAGAGTGTATAAGGACCAAAAAAGTCGGGTCGAGACGAGTGATTGTTCATTGCAAAAACGCCCTGCCGCGCCGATGCTTTGCATTTTCATACCACAGGTTGTCGCGGCAATCCCGGTATTATCAGGCCTAGCCGCCACTTGCGCGACATCCGTTTTGTTGCCACCCTGCCGTGCTCGTAGATTGTCGTCAATAGCCTCCGATAATCGAGATGATTAATGTCACTCTACCGGAGTCCGCAATGCATCCAAAGTCTGCTACGCCATGAATGTCGTCGATCGCATAGTAGCGTCGCGGCAGATCAACCGACGTGAGACGTTGGCCTTCGGCGCCATCGATACGAGTACCAATAACCTCGTACTCTACTTCTATTATTGCAGCGTGAGACGATATCCATTCTTCACCGGCAAGTTGGAAACGCTTTACAAATTTACCTGGTTCGGAATCCGACAGCGTCGTAGGGGCAATCATTCGCCTCGCAATTCTAGGACTTCGGGTTAGCGACGGAAACGTGTCATAGACTTTGACTTCGATGATATTCCATTCAGACTCGCCGAGATTCCCGAGGAGTTCGACAAGTGAAAGATCGTGCAGTACAGCCGTCCCCAACACATTCCGCCTAGGGAAAATTGCCCTCCACTGAAAAACCCAATTACCGAGAAAACCACAACCAGCAGCTATGACCCAACTAAGATTGGTTTCCTATGAATTGTCCTTAAACAGGTCTACCTCAGTATCGAATCATGTGCATGCACTGATACTTCCATCCGAGGCATCAACGACATTATTGCAAGAAAAAAACAAATCATCATTTTCCAAAGTCAACTAACGTCAAAACAAACCGGGCGGCGGCCAGCGACGTTGATTTCAGAACCGATTTCAGAACCCGCGCGGCCCGCGGCTCCATGTGCAACGGATTGTTATGTACCGCGTTGATTGCATTAATTCCCCGCGTTGCGAACACATTTCAGTATTTTATCGGACCACTCAACCTGAGACGCAAGCTTGCCGTCATGTTGTCCGAAGGATTGCAACAACGTCAGTGCCTGTCCGGAGTCTTTGAGCGGCTTGGACCAGCGTTGAACTGAACCCTCCGCATTGGCAGCTGAAAGTGTCTGGGCAACATCTTGCGGAAGCGGTTGCGTCCAGACGAGAACAAATACCGGGAGGTCATCGCTCGAATTGGGAGACAGTTCCACCATCAACGCAGTATCCCAAGCCAGTTCGACATTGAGGCGTGGCTTGGATCCAAAATCATTCCAATTGAGATCTTCATAGAACATTTTGACGACGTCAGGCAGGACAGCATTAGCCCCTGTCGAAGCGTTCAGGCCATTCGAGTCTAGCCATTTTGCCGTTAGTCGCGGATAGTCTTCCGGAGGCTTTGATGCTTCCGATTCTGAGGTGTCCCCATCGCGGACCGAAGGAGCACTTTCCGATGTGCAGCCAACCATGATGGTTGCACCAATGACGAGGACGGTCGGCAAAACGAAAAACCTATTGTGGATGTGCATCATCGACTTTCGTGCATAACGTTCCGGATCACCCTGTCCGAGCGACTGAGCAACCATTGCCCAAAAGGCACCCAAGGATTCAGCGTGCATCCACTGCTTCGTCGATGACCGAAGCGAGCTGTGATCGATCGACGATTCTTCCACCAGCCTAGCGTAGTGGGCCGGGCGTGGCAAACATTCTCGGCAAGTCTCGCACCGATCCGGATCGCAGCATGCGGCAGCGAGACGGGTTTGCCGCATCAGCGGCGATACGTACCACGCACCACAAAGAAAGTGCATCCGGTTACTGGGACATCAATGGCTCGATTCCCCCGCTTGGCCCAAAATCAATTCGACAGACACGAATAAACATAATAAGGAAACGCCGATGAGCAGATACGCGTAGGTTCTGCCAAACAACACCACGAGAACTGAGTCAATCGACTTGGGTCCTCCAAACCACGGTCTCAGCCACACCAAAAGCATGACCGCCGCAACGCCGAGAAGGCCTGTACCAAGTCCGACGACCTTGACGATCTGCAAAGCTGGATTCTGGTCTGGTGACAACATAAACGCCACGCTAAAAAAGGCGGCCGGCACCGCTGATACCAATGCACCGAACCCAAAACTCCTGCGCTCGTCCGCCGGGATAGCATCGAGATCAGCTTCACGGTTGCGGCTGTGTAGCGTTTGGCATAACCGGGCAACCGCAGTTGATGCACTATTTAAAACTGGCTGTCGGCGGCTCCGCGTTCATGCCGTTGTTAGTCGGCGTTGGAACTCTCGTGATTCTGATAAGCACCAAACGAAAGCCATCGGGAACACTCGGTTCCCAACTTTACGTCAGCAAATTCTTCGTACTCGACGGACTCTTCAGTTGTCAACGTTTCCACCCACCTGCCATTCACTCCTTTGTGGATGAATACCTGTGCGCCAGCATCCCAAAACGCGCCACCTAGCGGCACACCTTTTGTCGCGTTCTTCTTCATCCATTCAAAGGAGCACAGTTCAAGAATGGTCTCCCATTTTGGTTCGTTGATGAGGATCTCTAGGAATTCGGCGATCGTTCGGATCTCGCCTGGCATATCGCGTTTGAGATCAGAGTAATGGATGAGCAAAACGTTTGGCAGACTACGGATTTACCACCAGCTACGAACATTTTCCCAAAACGGCCAGAACGGATGCCCGTCCTGTTCGAGCCAATCCTTCCAATATTGCCGAATGTCCCCCGCAGGACGTTCAATGGCTGGCCCCACGCGTCCGGGGGTATCGTTTAGAACGTCATACCATTTCTGGTTTGCGTTCACGTGATGGTTGTACATGCTCCATACAACGTCGCGGCCATCACGCCCGATATAGATGTACTTAGCCCTGGACGAAAACTTTAACGCGTTGACCGGCAGATGAGTCTTCATGAAACGCCGATGGCTTTGCGCTTCAACCATTGGGAGCTTCACTTCCTTTGGTGGAACCCGCAGGTCCATCCACGGCGACATTTCCGCTACTGCCAGATCCGGATCAGCGTCGAACAACAACTGACCAATGATCTGCTGCATCCAGGTGGTGCCAGCCTTCGCATAGGTGGCGATGATGATGTCGTCATCACGGAACCTCAGGTCGTTACAGATCGAAGAATCGAAGTGATGATTATGAAACTCGCGAGTCTTGACCGGCCAGTTGATGTTGTATGCCATGCAATATCCATATCTGTTAACGAAGCCGACGAACGACTGAGTTATCCGGGCCACGGCCAGCGACGTTGTTCTCACAAAACCGAGCGGCCCGCGGCTCCCTGTGTAACGGATGGTTACTGTGCAACGGATGGTTACTGTGCAACGGACGGTTGCTGTGCAACGGATGGTTACACAGACCCGAACCTAGCCACAGTGTGCGGTGAACTGCCCAACGCAACAATTCGGATTCTTGCTCCAGAGCACCAATGATCCAAACATCAGCCAAGGTCTCGCCGCCCAATCACAAACGAGTTGTGGGTGACTTCGCCATCACAAAGGTTCGTTCCATCCAACAACATTCATAACAAGCAATATCGCGAGTGGAAATGGGCAACCGAATAGTCGTAATTGTGAATCCTAGACGGCCCGTTCAAATATCAGTTCATAGTAACCTACGATTCCGAGCGATTCGCTGGGCGGAGTAACAACTGTTACAAGCCGCCATCCCTCGACCGCTTTCTCGCGGATGATAACTTGGTAGTCTTCTTTGGGCCGCCTGCTGATGAAGCCCTTTGGATCGAGCCGAATGAATTCATATTCGTATTTGTTTGCCATCAGGTTAGCCTTCGCGGAGTAGTACGGCAGGAACGGATATCAATCTGCGCAGATGTGTAACGACCAAGGTCACCTGCGTAACGACCAAGGTCACCTGTGTAACGACCAAGGTCACCTGTGTAACGACCAAGGTCACCGGGCGGGCGGACCAACCTGAGTGATCGTGGACAAACGAAAACACTCAACGAAGCGAACGACGCGGGAAAACCGCACACATAGCCCGCTCCCGTGCATCGCTCTTTTATCTGCAATTTAGCGAGTCCTCACTGAACTGCTCGAATGATAATCTTCACCTTCCGGGGGTGACCGTCCGTAATCACTTTACAAAGTCCTCTTTTGCCGTCCTTTTCACCAATATGAGTTCGTTTTGGTCCATCGAGAATGAACGTCGTGAGGTAGTAGTTTCGGCGAGGTTTGATTTGTTGGTTTGCACCGATTTCGATTTTCAGCTCTGTCGGTTTTCCTTTTGAGTGAGAGAACTTGGCTTTTGCAATCTTCTCAACAAGGTCGGCACTCACATCAGCCAATAACGGATCGTATTCGTACAGCCGAAGCTCAAGCGTACGGCCAGTAAACGACGCAAGTTCCTTTGGCAGCGTGACAGTGGCCGTTACTTTCGTCGATTTGTCGTTCTTGTCATCAGCAATCCCCAGAACTGAGGCGAGCAAGACGGCAGCCAGGGATGCAGTTCGTATTGGTAGACGATTAATGGTTAGACCTTTCAAATAGATGACGTTCTACAGCACATAGCGTTCAGGATCACCGCGTCGCCATAGATAATTCAGCATCAAATGCCGCGATGTCGGCGACTTCGGTTCATCCGTTTGTTATCCCGCGATGTCCGGTGATTTCCCAGACTTCGCATGATTGTTCAATGGCTAATCATACAAAATTGTCGCACGCCTTGTATCGGCATTACGATTTCTCTCGCCAGACACAATTTGTGATGCATCTCAAACTGGGTAAATCGGTATAGAACTGCACATGACACGATAAGCACTTTCTCACGCATCGAGTCATTGAATTTTTTCTTTACAGTTTCGCGAGGTAAATTGGACAGTTCCCGGGTCGTTTTCGTTTGGAAAGTCTATCAGTATTGCCGACCGACGATGGTCTTTCGACGTCATTACCACATTGCGTTTTGTGGATGCGACGATTGACTTGCTGTTTTTAGAATTTGTTTGACCGCTCACAGTGCTGTTGGTTCTTGTGCTTATTGGTGATGAGATTTTCCATCAGTGCGAATCAATCAATTGCGGGATAACGGTTGCAATCACTGAACCGGAACCACCAATCATCAAATACAAGAGGTACACGCAAGTCCGGCATCGCGTTGCTATGCGTTTTCTCCGCTTCGGGAAATGGACCGAATCACCCGTTCAGTGATGTCCGCTACGGTAATTACATCACGGAACTCCAGCACCCGGCAACTCTGGGCCTTTAGATAGGCCTCATGAATTGCCAGCGTCTTACCTTCGTTTCCGCCCACATCGTAATCTGATGCCCAGGCGATGAACTCGTCGTGCGATTTGTGCATGTCACCGCCGTTCAGGATGCGGTCACCGAAACGCTGCTGTTCACGCAGTCGCAATCGTTCAACTCGCAATGGCGTCGGGATATAAAGGAATACAACACACGTGAACTCAAGTTCAGGAATTGGCGACCATGCACCGATGCCGCCACTGAGTACCCAGCTTGCGTCTGGCAAAAGATCCCGCCGAATGAGTTCGAAACGCTCCTCGGCCGGTCTTGGATTCTGAAAAGGCGGGTCGCTTGTGGCATGGAAATAATCATCGGATTCGAAGTGCGGTAGTGACAAAGCCGATGCGAGAGATCGTCCCACAGTCGATACGCCACTGCCCGATGCTCCAATCAGATTGATCCGAATTCCTGCCATGGTTTTGATGTTTTCGAGCCGCATAACGACAAAGATAACCGAACGGTCGGTGGCTGTTGTTCACCCAAAGTCGGAGCGATGCAACATTCAATACCCTGAGTAAAGTGTCGTCGCGACTGCCAAAACGCAAAAGGCTTCTCCGCTTCGGTTCAACGCATTGTTATCCGCCGAACGCACTGACGTTCATTTTGTCGAATGCAACTTTGGACGCACCAAGTTTGTCAAGTCTGCAATTGTAACAGATTGCCATTTCTCGCCGCCCTCCATCGTCATGAATTCGTGGTCCGGTAGAGTGAGTATGAATGCAACCTCTATTTCCATCACGATCTCTACAACATCCTGTTCGTCGCACTTGAGTTAGCCAAGTGTGTTGCCCGCCGTTACGCCGTCATCCTCAACGCCAAACTGTTCCGAGATAGGTCGTTTCATTGTCGCAGTTGTGTCATCCGTTTCGTTTTGGCATCCAAATAATTGGGTGCAAGCCAATGCCGTCAAGAACATCCAAATGGACAGCCTTCGTTTTGATGGGGTTTGAAAATTTGGTCAGGATTGATTATCGCAGATGATGAAAAGTTCATGGGTCGGTTTGTTCCTACAATGAGGGGAAGCAGGGGTATCCATCAAATCATCGCAACGACTCTAAATTTCCCCACCTTCAGCGATAGCTTGATCCCTAAATGAAATCTCCAAAAAATTGCGACGACCAAATCAAGAACTGCCTTCTGGTGTACCGAATGGAATCACGAAGCTAAGTCAGTGATGGCCCGAAAGGTAATAATCGATTTGCGTTTTCAACATCAAGAAATACCGATGATTTGAACAACTGTTCGGGATGATAAGACCAATCTGCAACGTCAACTATGATCAGTCAGGAAATTGCAACACGGAATATGCCCAATGATCGGTCATCGCAATCAAATCCAGTCTGGAACGGATAGTTCATGCGTTGCGCTGTCTTGAATAATAGGTAGTGACGTGAGACGCTTGTCTCGACTGAGCGTGGACCGCAATCAAATCCAGTCTGGAACGGATAGTTCATGCGTTGCGCTGTCTTGAATAA
>JAPKCI010000481.1 GCA_028823035.1 Rubripirellula sp. | reverse complement strand
AACGCAGCTTGCCTCTCTTCACCAGACGGTGAGTTGCACTTACGAGTTGAATCCGTGTGAAAGCATAAGATGAGTGAAAGAATCAAAGTATTTTGGCAGCCTCATTGAACGAGTTGCATAAGGGTAAAGGATTACCTTTCGGTCCGTGGCATTGAATTCGAGTCGATAAACGTTCTGGAAGACGGCATGGAGGAATTGCTACGCCTAGGTGCTCGGAGCGTACCGGTCGTGTCCAAAAATGACAAATTTGTTTTTGCCCAGATCATCAGGGACGTTGTCGATTTTCTGGAACTCGAGGACGGTTCCGCTCCTGAAATGTCGCCAGTAGAACTGGCAGAGTGCTATGATGGCATCTTAGAGACAGCGGTCCGCCTGGTCAGGCAGATGCCCGACGACCACCTCGAGCACGAACTGCCGAACCGACCGCGCTCGTGGCGTGTGCTGATGCATCATGTCTTTCAAATTCCGAAAGCGTTTTTGGACATGGAACAGAAGGGTGAGACCCTGACCTACGAATCGCTTACCGCATCGCCGCCAGATAGTTTGAGAACCAGCGCCGACATTGCCGACTTCGGCGAGGTGGTGCGTGATCACTTCCGGAATTGGTGGAAAGGCTCAAAAGGACAGGACTTCTCAAACGAAGTGCCAACCTATTTCGGAGGGACGTCACGTCATGAAATGTTGGAGCGCACGGTATGGCATTCGACGCAGCATGTCCGTCAGGTCACTTCGTTGTTGGAGCGGGCTGGCGTTACGCCAGACCGTCCATTGACCAAAGATGACATTCGTGGTCTGCCCCTGACCGAGGCGGTCTGGGACGAAACTTGAGTTGGGATGGTTGTGTGTGTGTTTCTTGTCTCTTCTACCCGCTCAATTGAGATGATTGAGCGCCTCTTCCCGCCCGGCAAGTTCTATCGCTTGGCGTTCGATGATCCCCCTCAACTCTCCACAAAGCGCCAATGAAACGTTGAAATTATTCCGTTGACGGATTTTGATTTTCCTATATGTTGTCAGATGAGAGACTTCTTTTCCATCGCCGATAATCTGCACTTCAATATGCCGGGCGTTGCGCATCAGTTGTTCTACAATCGGATGGCGATCTCGCCGCGATTGACGCCAAGAAGTTTGTGATGCGTCATAATTGGATCCGTGCTTTCAAAGATTTTAAGAATATAGTTCGTGAAGATGCTTTCGCGATCCTCCCAAAAACAACGATCTTCATCAAGTGCACTGGCTTGGAAACATGCTCAATAGGGGCCTTGCAGCGCTTGGCGATATTCCAATCAATATAGAAGTTTTTTCACACTTCCCTTTCGCACTATATTTTATGGGTTCGGCTCGCCCTACAAAGAACCCCCAGAAATAAGAGAGAGAAATTTTATATGACCCAAGAATTAGCCCTCATTGTCGGCGGCGGCCCCGGCATCAGCGCCAGTTGCGCCAAATTATTCTCCCGAAACGGCATGAAGGCGGCTATCGCCGCACGCAACACTGATAAACCTGTGCTGTTGCAGTTGGCAGAAGAATTCGATGTCGCCCGCTATACCTGCGACGCGGCGGACCCAGCATCTGTTGCCGCATTATTTGCCGCGGTCAAATCGGACCTGGGCACGCCGAAATTGGTGGTCCATAACATCGACGGTCGGGTGCGTGATATTTTTGGCAAAACCATTACGGAGGCTGATCCCGATCTGGCATTACAAACCATGAAGAACGGCGCCTTCAGTGCGTTCTTGGTGGCGCAGCAAGCGGCGACGCAAATGCTGGTGGTTGAGCCGGATGAAAAGGGCCTGCGCGGGACGATCCTTTTCACCAACGCCAGTGCCGCGAATAAGGGCTATGCCAGAAGCGGCGCCTTCGCGATGACCTGCCAAGCCAAAGCCGGGCTGGCGCAAAGCCTCGCCCGCGAATTGATGCCGCAAGGCATCCACATCGCACAAATCCCTATTGATGCCGCCATCGGCCAAGTACAAGATGACGGCAGCCGTAAACACGCCCGCGCCGGCACCGATATGGACGACAACCTAGCCCACCCCGACCGCATTGCAGAAACCTACCTCCACCTCCACCAACAACACCGCTCCACCTGGGCCTTCGAAATCACGTTGCGGCCTTGGGTGGAAAAATGGTGAGGGGACAGCTTAAGCAATAGGTAAGTACCTTGAACGACATCATTTAGGTGAATAGGGTTTTGTCATATTGCGCAGACCATCTGAAGCGGGAGGCTTCGAGGAGTTCGTGCTGTCCTTCGCCAATTGAGCGCGCAGCGCAGCGTTCTCCGTTTCAAGCCGTTGGACCGCGGCCCTCAGTTCGGAAAGCTCTTCGCGCAGCTCTCCGAGGCTCTCCCAGAGAAAGCGGATGAGTTGATCTTTGTCGGCGTGGCTCAGGCCGCTGAGTTCCGGTAAACGTTCCATGAACTCATCTTCGGCATCTGCGCGAAAATCTTGAACTGCCGGGGCGAAA
>JAPKCI010000480.1 GCA_028823035.1 Rubripirellula sp. | reverse complement strand
ACCAGTGTGTTGTCGCGGTTTCCGGTTTCATCAAGCTTGTCGAGCACCATGCCAATACCCTCATCGAGCCGGTTCATGCAGTTGAAATAGTCCCGCAGTTCCTCACGCAGATGCGGCGTGTCGGACCCGATCCATGGGAACGGTGCAATTTCGTCATCGACCTGCCGTGTTGGGAATCCGTGTTTCGACTTGCCGACGAAACGGCGATGAGCATCGGCATAATTGATGATCAACAGAAACGGCTTCTTACTTTCTGCAGCGTTCCGCATGACAATGCCAGCCTCAGCGGCATACGTTTCAATGCTGATTGTCTTGCCAAAGTTGGCGCCCTTGATGGCGCGATGGTCAATATAGTCCTCCACCAACCGCTCAGGATTGATGTGCGTCTTGCCGAGGAATCCGGTGTAGTATCCGGCTTGTTGGAAATGGGCGGGTATTGTCTTGAAATCCCGGTACATCGAGAACCGGTGAGTCGCCAGCCCGATGTGTCCGGTCTGCCGCGTGTACAGTCCAGTCAAGAATGCGGCCCGCGAGGGACTGCAGACCGAGTACGGTACATAGGCACGAGTGTAACGGACACCCCCAGACGCCAGCCCATCCAGATTAGGCGTATGAACACGCTGCTCGCCGTAGCAGCCCAGGTGGTCGCTATTGTCTTCCGAGACAATAAACAGAATGTTGGGCCGCTCGGCTGCCGCTGTTCTTCTGGCAAAGACCGTTTCCGTGCTCTCCGTTGTGAAGGGCGATGCCGGCAGATTAGCGCTGTTCAATAGATTCACCGCAGGATTGGGATAGGGTAGCCATCCATAACGCGCATCATCGGGCGCGGGAACGTTTGAGCTTGAAACCGCGATTACATGCTTGCCAATAATCTTTGCAGTCGCCGCGTGAAAGATGCCATCCTTACCACAAACTTCAAAGTGACGAAGTGGCTTCCCATCAGCTGACTTCAGACCGGCACCAACGTGATTGAACGAGATAACCAACGAATCGCCTTCGCGTTCCGCAACATCAAGTAAGGGCCCAGCGTAAGTCGTGTGCGCCGGCAGCTTATATGTTGTCCCTAGCGCCCACTTCGCCAACCGTTGCCCGACTGGTTTTTTCAAAGTTGGGTGTACGTTCGACGGCAGACCCGTATCGATCGTAACGGCCATACCAACGTTCTCGAGCTGACCAAGCGTTCGCCGCTGGCCGTCGCGAAACCACGGCCACTCCGGGCGATTTAACGCTGGTAACTGGACGTATAGAAATGGAAAATCACCTTGCCCCCATTGTTGGCGCCAACTTTGGATCAGCAGTGGAAAGAGTCGTCCGTGTTGGTGAACTCGTGCCAGAGAATCAGCGTTGGATTCACCTTGGTACCAGATGGCTCCGCGAATGGCGTATGGAATCAACGGCTCGATCCCAGCAGACCACATAAATCCGGGTTTAAACGAATGATTTAGGCCAAGATCATCCCCAGGGATTCGGCCGCCCTCTTGTATCGCAGTAAGGAGATTCTGTTGCCCCCGCGTACGACAAAAATCGCCAAGGCGTTCGTTGTCAAGCCAGTTGCCGGCAACCAGTCCCTGCAACTCCGGGTCGGCTTCTAAAGCGTCACGAGAAATCCACGCTTCGGCCGGAGTACCTCCGATTGCCGGACAGATCAATCCAACTGGGACGTTGAGTTCTTGCTGCAATAACCTTCCGAAATACCAACCGACTGCGGAAAAATTGCGGGCAGATTCTGCTGATGCCACACGCCATGTCCCTTCGCAAAAGGCTTCCGTTGTCAACCGAGCTAGGTGCGATTGTGTGTAGCTACCTGAACCTCCACGCGCACCACCAACGAGATTCAAAAGCCGTAATTGTGGATGATTGGCCGTGGATAATTCCGTGGCACCATTAGCGGACTGACTGAGAGCCCATTCCATATTTGACTGCCCTGCGCAAACCCACACCTCCCCAATTAGAATGTCGCTCAGCATGACGCGCTCTTTACCGGATTGAATCTGGAGCGTCGTTGCCGTAGATGTTGCCGCACGAGGTGCAAACAGAACTTTCCAGTGACCACTGCTGTCAGCGGTCGTTTTCAATGTTTCTGCGCCTAGCTGAACGGTGACCTGACTGGCAGGTCTGGCGATGCCCCAAATCGGCAGCGATGCCTGGGCCTGTAGAACCATATGGCTGCCAAACACCTGTGGAAGTTGTAGGGTGGATGTCCTCGATTCACTGATGTCGATCCATCGCTGAGCAAGCCGCTGCCCGACCGTCAGCTTCGCTGCTGAGTTGAAGTGCAGCCCATCATACAAATGCGACCGCAGGTCAGCGTTGTTGACGTACTCAACTGCGCTGTTTCGTTCAGCTGCCGCAGCCTGACCACTGCGGACAACATCGCGTCTGTTTCCTATTGCGGCAATCCCACCGACAAGCAACCGGGCATCCGCAGCATGTGGCAGATCGCGGCGGAGATTCGCGATCAGGGATTCAAGACG
>JAPKCI010000197.1 GCA_028823035.1 Rubripirellula sp. | reverse complement strand
ATCCCATCTCGGGTCTCGTGAATCCCATCTCGGGGACCAGTCGTGGCGGCCTGCTGCCTGATCGGCCCGGCCTCGTCAGGTTTTTGACCCCACACAATCCCGGACGAACCAACACTGCCTGCGGCACCAGACAACAAGGCCCCCGCAACCCCGTTGCTAAAACCCCGTCTCGAAATCGTTTTCAATCGCTGCATGGTTTAAACTTGGCATCGAGTGACATCATTCATGCTCCCAAAATGAAAACGCACAACCCCAGCATTATCGCACGCGCCAGACTTTGTTGTGAACGTATCATCAGGAGGTTTTAACCTATCGTGAATGTAACAGATCCATCCGCCAACCGAACACATTCCGGACGACCTCGCCGCTCAGAAACAGGCATTTGGTTTATTGCGGAGGATCTTCATTTTTGCCACCACCTCTGTATTTTCGGCAACTCGGACAGAAACGGGCTGTAATCCGACAATGTCGCTGGCGACGTCGCTGCACAGGTCCGAAGGATGGAAAAGAAGGTAATGATTGACTACGTTTTGATCGCAAGCTTGTCGATCCAGACCTCACCGGCCCGGTACCAAGACAACCGTTGCTGTCTGAAAAACAGGTACTGAAACTGTCTTCAGATTACCCCAAGTGAATCCAGAAAGATGCCGGGAAATGTGATTGATGATCGCAGCGCGGCATTCATAAGAAACGGTATTTTGTTTTCGGCCAGTCAATCGTTCGCCAATGCCGGATAGCTGCATAACAACCCTCTTGGCTCACACAACACGGCCAAAAAGTTCAAAACCAGTCAGGATCGTCATGTGATCCTCGGCAGCGGGCAAACTCAGACAGCGGGCAAGTGAAGTTCAATCTCAACTGGTTTTAGTCAAGGATGGACCAGCCGCACAAATCGCTTCGCTTGCTCCGGCTTCGAATTTCAAAAAGTTCTGTTGAAACAGATCGGCAAGCCGTCTCGCACTGCTTTGGTAGGATTCCGGGTCATTCCAGACATCACTCGGCCAGAGGATTTCAGAGGGGACACCGCTGCACGCAACGGGAACCTCAAACCCAAACAGTGGATCAGTCCGACTGTCCTGCGCTGCCAAGGACCCATCATGAATCGCGTCGATCATGGCTCGGGTATGTTTCAAACTCATGCGAGACCCTATCCCGTACGCACCGCCAGTCCAACCTGTGTTGACGAGCCAAACCTCGCTTCCCTGTTTGCGAATCCGGTCAGCCAGCAGTTCAGCATATTTGGCGGGATGCCAAACGAGGAAGGCGGCACCAAAACAGGCGCTAAACGTCGCCGTCGGCTCTGTCACATTCATTTCCGTGCCAGCAACCTTGGCTGTGTAGCCACTGATGAAATGATACATGGCTTGTTCGGGAGTCAACTTTGAAACCGGTGGCAATACGCCAAACGCATCACACGTCAAAAAGATGATATTCTTTGGCTGTTCTCCCACACATGGGATCTGAGCGTTCTCAATGAACTCAATCGGGTAGGCAACCCGTGTGTTCTCAGTAATCGATGCATCGTCATAGTTGACTTCATGCGTGGTTTCATCAAACACGACGTTTTCAAGCACAGCACCGTAACGAATGGCATCAAATATTTCGGGTTCCCCTTCCTTGCTGAGGTTGATCACTTTGGCATAACACCCACCTTCGATATTGAAAACTCCATGATCTGTCCAGCAGTGTTCATCGTCACCAATCAACTGTCGCCTTGGATCTGCCGAGAGCGTCGTCTTTCCGGTCCCCGACAACCCGAAGAACAACGACACATCGCCTTCAGCCGACGCATTCGCGCTGCAGTGCATACTTAGCACGCCCTGTTTGGGCATGAGGTAGTTCATGACGGTAAAAACACCTTTCTTCATCTCACCGGCATATTGTGTTCCTAGAATCACCAACTCGCCATTTTCGATTGACAGGTCAATGCTGGTCGTACTGGTCATTTGCGCGGTATACGGATTTGCAGGAAAAGATCCGGCATTGAAGATAACCACATCAGGTTCGCCAAACTCTTCCAACTGCTCAACCGAAGGCCGTATCAACATGTTGTGCATGAACAATGCATGATAAGCACTCTCGGCAATGACCCGCACTTTGATCTGATAGTTTGGATCCCAGCCGGCATACCCGTCGAAGACAAAGATTCTTTGCCGCGTGTTGAGATAATCAAGCGCACGTTGGCGATTGATAAGGAACGAGCGTTCGGTCATCCGCATATTGACGTCGCCCCACCAAATGTCCTCCGACGATGCTGGATCATCAACGATACGTTTGTCCTTGGGGCTGCGACCGGTCTTGTCACCGCTGCGAGTCGCCAGAGCTCCTGAGGCCGAAATCACGGCATGGTGGTCAACAATGGCAAACTCGTACAACCGAGCCGGCGTTGCGTTGTGAATGATCTCCTGGACATGCAAGCCATAGCACGACAAATCAATTGGATTGACACTCATTACACAATCTCGCTGCTGGGTCTCGAAGCAATTTAGAAGCAATTTAGAAGCTCTGCCGACGTCTTCTGTGAACAGAAAACGATCCGCCAGTGATCTCGATCCTGCCTCGTGTTGAGGCAAATCGATAGGAACCACTGCGTTGTGAAAGTCTAGCGCATGCGACAATGCATGACGACCCCAATGCATGACGCAGATGGCGTCTGGCATCACCGAGAGGCTCCAAGATAGAGTCCCCGGTCCGGCACGCGGTCCGGCGGCAAACCGATCCGCAGCGATTTTCACAGCACGCTTGTGCAGAGACTGTGAGCCTCAAGTAAAACGGTCGCTACTGATGCTGGAATAGCAAATGAATCAGGTTAACCGGAACCAAATTTGGTTGGCGTGCTGAAGTAACAGGACTTGTAGGTTACTTGCTGCCGTCCGAAACGGTGCCTGAGACAACACAAGATGCTGACTTGCCATCTGGCAAACTGGTCACGATTCGGATTTCCTGCGAGATACTTGTCGTGGTGCCGTCGCCCTTGAAATTGACAGTCATCAAGTGCACCTTCTTTTCACCCACGGGAACCTTGAACTCGAATCTTTTGTCAGCACACTGCACATCCATGATCTCGAAGGGTTCGTCGCCACGAACGACAAGACGCCTTGAAATGGTACTGTCAGGTGCTGTCGTTCCGAGGCTGACAGCCGCTGGCGATACGCTAACCGACGGACGAATGCGTCCTGCAATCGCCATCTCTGTGGTAGGAAACTCCTGATCATTGCTAATCAACGTCAGGCGTTCGCGAATATCACCCTCGTCCATCGATTCATTCAACTTGACCCGCATGCGATACCGCACCTGCCCTGCTGAACGCTGAGGTGGATCGAGTCGCACCTGCAAATGTCGGCAGTGACTGCGAACATCTGTGATTTCCCAATCACTGTTGCCGCGGTGAGTAATCATGACTTCCTGCTCACGGGAAGTCCCTGCCGAAATTTCTCCGTAATTGATTTCGGGCGGATCAAATGTGATGTCAGTGCGAATGTAGCCACTGACTTTGAGTTGCACCTCAGCGTAAGCGGGTCGATCAAAGACCACTGTTACCGTGGCTGACTTCTGGCCCACAAAACTGCTGGTGTTGAAGGTTGCCTGTACGGACGCCTTTTCGTGAGTTTTGAGCGTTTTTTGGCTGACGGTGGGAGTTGTACAGCCACAGCTCGTTCGAACCGCCGCGATGTGCACATCCTCTTCGTACAGATTGGTGAAGTCAAAGTGATAAACACTTTTGGTACCACGGCCAACCATACGAAAATCGTGGATTTTCTCCTTGAACATCTTCTCGGCCCAATTCTGGGCCGAAAGGTTTCCCGTCAAGGCTGTCAACGAGATTCCGAATACAAGCAAGATCAACAAAAGACCTCGACGCTCGAAACTGACCATTTTTCCCTACCGGTGCTTAATTAAACAAATCTGGATCAAACCCAGCATTAAAAACTAGGGACTATCGCCTGAACTGCTACTTCCTGTATTAACGGTTTCGGCTATTGAGTGGAAATTTTCCAGTAATTCCACCAATCGCTCCATGGGTAATCCGACCACGTTGCTCTCACTTCCAGATCGTACGAGCAACCAGTCATTTCCGTCTTGGTACCCAAAGGCACCGGCTTTCCCCTCCCATTTCATCGAATCGAGGTATTCCTGGAGCATTTTTTCACTGAGCGGCAACATTTCCAATTCAGTACAAACCACATCGACGAGACACTTTTTCTGCTTGGCGGACCAGAGACAAACTCCTGTATAGACATCGTGGCGGCGCCCGCTCAATAAACGCAAAATCTGTTCAGCGTGCTGTTGGTCGCGTGGCTTACCAAGAATCTGTCCGACGCAGGAAGCCACGGTGTCGGCCGCCAACACCAAGCCCGAATCGATCCGCGAAACCACGTCAGCCGCTTTACGATAAGCATAACGGGCAACCATTTCGGGGGCTGTTTCCCTGCTACACACCCCACCTTCAGCCTCGACACCGGCAACCATCACGGTGAAAGAGTAACCGGCCGATTCAAGTAATAGAGCCCGGCGAGGAGACCCGCTCGCCAACACCAACGGCTCTTGGGTTGGTAGTTGCGTTGACGGCAATCCGCTCATCAGCGGTAAGTTCTCTGGCTGGCTCATCAAGTCATGACCGGACTACGACTCTGGATTGACGGGTGGATCATCCGCGTCGTCCTGTGTCCCCGTCTGGTCCCCGTCTGCCGCCGGAGGGTCTTGATTGGCATCGTCGGGGATATCACTGGCTGCCGGGGTTTCACCAGGTCCAGCACCGCCAGCCTGCTGTCGCTGCTCGAGCTGCCGAACCGCACTTTTGAGGGACTCCAGCAACCTCGGAACCTGCCCAGCCGAGACAAAGACGCGAGCACTGACGGCGGACTGTGGAAAGAAACTCGTCAGGAAATCAAGCCCGAACTCACTAGCACCATGGCCGATCATCACCCCATTAGCGTAAACGCCACTGAGTACTTCATCTGGAAGTTTCAGGTCGTCATAAATTTCCTGTGGCGTCGGCCGCCGAGCCTGATTCGCGTTGTGGGGCGGCGCTGGCGGTACACCGAATCGCGACTTGTAAAGATCCAGGTTCGTTTTTAATGCCTCAATGAATTGCGGCATCACAGGATGCGGCACGATCACCCGACGAGCAACACGATGAGGCCTTCCAATCGTCTGTAAAAAATCGACGACGTACTCGCTTGGGCCGGTCATGACGATGGCCCCCGTACTGAAACAACCATCCGCAACATGATCTGGGACCCGAGCTCTCAGTGCTGGGTTTCCCTCGTTCGGGTCGGGTCGGTCGGCGGGCGACGGTTGTGAATCCGAGGACATACGTTGAATCACCCTGAATGCAATAAAAAGGAACCTTTTGTCATCAGCTTGGCCACTGCGACTGCCCGCATTCTAAGCATCCTCACGGGATCGCCCACCCCAGCGACGAAAATCACCCAATCAATCCATCTTCACAAACTGCCGTTGAAAACTGCACAATTAACGCCCTTTTCACCTCAGGAACCATGGGCAAGAGAGCATGCAGCAACCCATTCAAGCTTTCCGATCAAATCGGCAGGCATGCTGGACAGCGACAATCCGTTGTTGCTATTTGCCACTTTCACCGTGTTCCTCAAGGACACGCTTAGGCGTGGCGATTCGTCTTGGCCAAACCAACTGTGGATTAAAAAAAAGAACAAAAAAGAGCCCGCTCGCTCCGACAAACCCGATCACGGTAATCGACCCAGACAGATCATTGCTGTCCAGAATTTCATAGAGCGTCCAAGCCCAGTTCGTCGACTGCCACAGCGAATACTGGTAGGTCCGAAAATCACTGAGGTACAGTTCGATTGCATACGGCAAGAGTGCCGTGAACACCGCCACCACCGCCAAAGCGGCAAAGCCAACTTCAACACGCGGCTGATTCGTTAGTCGAATCAGTCGCATCAATACATAGACGGAAACGAGAAAACAGGTCAGATAGGCCGCATAGCCAAAAACAAATTGAATAAACATCGAGCGAAACGACGGTGGCATTGACACTGACGAAGTATCAAGCCACGCAATTCCAATCACCAAAAAAGACGCGACTAACAGAATGTTTAAAACGGTGAACACGAGACCCGTCGCAGGCCCAGGCGTCAGCCAAGTAAATGCCGCCCGCGCCAGAAAACTCATCGGTAATTCTCTCTGAACGCGTGGGGTGATCACGGGAGACTCAGCAACCAGCATGCTGCCTGCAAATGTCCAAATCATCAACAGAGCAACACCCCCCGCAACAATGAAGCCAGCACTTGTACCATCGTCAACCGATCGCATTGCCCAGACTGAAGACAACGACACCGTAACCGCGGTCACCATGAGTAGAGAAACGCGGATTTTGGTTGACCGATTTTCACTGATTGGTGTCAACTGAGCAGCGGTCACTGTCAGCAGCAAATGCCCCAGCGCAATGCAGATCAAGACAGCCGATCCCACGAGTCCAAAGATCAACTCCAAGCTAAAATCAAATCCGTAATGAATCATTTCAACAGCGACCGCCCCCAAGCACCACTCGGCCAACACGAGGATGCCAATAACACTGAGCAGCGTCACTATCCGACCGCCCCTGGTTTCGCACAGCGGTGCGTGGAACAACGCAACAATTGTCAACATGATTCCCGAAAGGATTAACATCCCAATCAGAAGAACGGTGGTAGGAAAATCAACGCCACGCAACGTATAGGCGTAGGCAACGCAGGGAAACAAGGCGATGAAATACAACATCATTTGCAACATCGCACTGGCAAGCTTTCCAAGTACTATCTGCCAGGGCGAGAGTGTAGTGATTGACAGCAGCTCGAGCGTGCCATCGTCAATCTCACCTTCGAGAGATCGATAGGCAGCCAACGGCACCACTAACAACATGGGCAGCGCCAGAACAAAGTAATAGCCGATCAGCATTCTCGGCGCAGAGGGCGTATCGTAGATTCTCGGCATCAACGATAAACTTCCAATGATCGTCCAACCCAGGGCCGCAAACAGGAGGAAAGAGAACGTTAAAACGAATTGCCGACTTTTCAATGCCTGCCGGGTTTCTTTGACCAGAATGGGATTGAGACGATCGCCCCACTTCTCACACCAGGCATCAACACGCTGCATACGATTCGGCAACGCGGCCGCGTCCGGCGTGGATTCAACGGAAGTAGAAACGGCTGTCATCAGCTACACCCCTGCATCACGCCGTCAACTTCAGCAACAGCCCGGCAACCGCGTTCAAAGTGCGTGAACAAATCCACCCGCAGCACGATTGCTGTTCTGTGCATGAGCCGCCCATTTTTGACGATATCAAAGCCGCTCATTGCACCAGCCCTTCGGTAACTTGCAGGAAAACATCTTCCAGACTTTTCTTGTGCGACGTGCACTCAGCTACCAGAAAACCTTTCTCTACAAGAAAGCCGATCAATTCTGCCTGCAGCTCCATTTCACCCGTAAACTCAAAACGCAACAAATCACCATCGACCACTAACGTAGAAATCTCGGGGCGGGTTTCAATGGCCGCAGCCGCTTCTTTGGCACGATCGAGAATCCGAATCCTGAGTTCCCGCTGCTGGACCTGCTGCTGCTGCATTTCTTCCACACTACCGGTCGCCAGCAGTTTGCCCTGCTCGATGATACCGACCGAATCGCACATTTCCGACAATTCGGTGAGGATGTGACTGCTAATCAAGACCGTCTTGCCCTGATCAGCAAGGTTCCGAATCATCTGTCTCAAATCAATGCGTGCTCTGGGATCGAGGCCGGCAGCTGGCTCATCAAGAATCAGCACCGAGGGGTCGTGAATCAACGCTCGACCAAGACAAAGCCGCTGCTTCATCCCTTTGCTCAAGCCGCGAATCGGCTTGTCTGCCATGCCCTCGGTCCCGGTAAATCCAAGAACCCAACGCAGCCTGGCGTTACGCTCCGCCCCGGACAGGCCGAAAGCTCGTGCAAAGAAATCGAGGTACTCCTTGCAATTCACATCCCGATACGTCCCGAACGAATCAGGCATGAAGCCAAGACGCCGGCGAACCAGTTCGGGATCATTGACGCAGGAAAAACCATCAATGAAGGAGTCACCGTAGCTTGGCAGATCGAGGGTTGCGAGGATTCGCATCGAAGTCGTTTTCCCTGCACCGTTGGGTCCGATATAACCAAACACATGCCCCCGCTTGACGGAAAAAGAGACATCCTCGACCGCTTTGGTTTTTCCAAAAAAACGAAAAAGACGACGCATCTCGATACAGTCATCCGAACCGACGTGCACCGGCGGTACGTTGCCTCGATCCCAACCCGACGAAGCCTCTGGAACCTGTTCCCCAGCAACCGCCAACTTAGTCGATGAATCCAACTCAGGCTTTGGCATCGCATTGACAGGTTCGTCAGATTGCGTTTCCAAATACTCGCGACCACCAATCTTGCGACCTGATTTATTTTTTGTCATGGCAGCGTTCCAAATACGTAATGCACGCTGTCTTGCACGAAACTTCCTTCCACTGCACATACCTCTTCGCTCACATCACTGATGGCGACAAAGTATCCCTTCGGAATTTCCCCCCGCGTCTGCAAGTACAACTGAAGCCACGACTCAAACGTACCATCACCCGATTGCCCGGGATCAGCAATTTTTCTTTGCAACTCCAACATCAAATCGTAAATCTCGCCTCGCCGACTGCTGTTAGATATTGGGGCAGTGCCTCTGCTAGCTACCCGACGATGGTCGAGATAATATTTCCCAAGCAACGCGGATGCCAAACTCGCATCAACTGCAGTCCCCAACGCAACGCCACTAGGAGCCAAATTTTTGACCTGCCAGTAACGACCTTCCTTGTCACGTACCAAAACATCGTTCAATTGGAAGTCAAATTCATTGAACACCTGACAGGAAGAGTTCGCACCCGTTGCTGTTGGCTGTAGACGCAACCTGCCAATACCGTAACGCGGTTGGTGAGTTAAAAACTGCCTTTGTTCTCGAGATGGAAGAAAATCGGAACTGAAACGCTGCGAATCCTCGGTGATCGTTACTGTTCCACGCGACCCGCCACCCCGACTTTGCCGCTGGTCCCATGATTTCCCATCCGGTCGCCGCAGACCAATGACTTCGGCGTCCCCGGAAAACGTCAACCCGTCGCGAGGGCGAAGGGGAGCAAAGTAGGTCGCACGAACACGCTCGCCAGCCTCCCCCGAGGATCCATCAACCCACGTCAGTTGACGGATTCGAACGATTGTCGAAAAACCGTCGGCCGCGATTCCATATCCGAACATGATCACCGTCGTCAGCAAGGCCAACACCGGAGCAATGACGAACATGAGATAGCTTCGGCCCTGCTTGGCCGTCTGCCGATAGGCAATCGGCCCCACGAGAATCACGAAAACGGTCAATAATGAAATCAGTACATAGACCGGTGGCTGCGATACTCCGGGAACCAACCAACGCTGGAAATCATTATTTCCAAGGATCGGATCGCCGCCCCGCCCGAGAGTCGCGGAGGTTTTATTTTCAAGCAAGCGTTTGAAAAAATCCCACTTTTGCGAATCAAGCCCAAAGGGCACAGGTGGCTGAACAGCGATTGCCTTGCCTGCGCCCAAACCGATCCCCAACAACGAATTCTTTCCCCATGCCGTACTCGCAGGGGTTACAAGTCCACCGGAACTGGTAACCGCAGGAGTGATTATGATAACCCCCGCCTCAATGAGCGCAAAATCAGTCAGGCCCATTTTTGCATAAAACCCTTTCGTGTAAGGCTCAGACGCAGCGGTATCCGTCACATCGGACCTACGATCAAACAGGGAATTCAATTCCGCCTGCGAGTCTGCATCCCAGACAACAATCGTCCCACCGCACAGCACCCAACCAAACAGAGCTTTCCATTCCGAATCTCTCTGTTTCAAACGCTTGATCGCTTCCTTGTCCATCACGACCACGTCCCACCGCTGGTAACCGCGCCAATCGTCCGGCAGATTTTGTTGTCCGCACACCAGTATTTGAGGAATATTCCGAACTGCGCCTCGTATCACTGATGAACGTATTGTCGCTGGTAATGGCACGGCATTCGCAAAGTTCCCGAAGCCAGATTCCGTAGGGAAAGTTTGCCTGTCCAGCTTACGCACGACCTGATCAGCCGTGATCAGCAGCCAGTTCATCTCCAATTCCTCTCTCGAAAAATCCGTCAGACCCTGCCAGCCAAAATATTGGTTACGCGAATAACCTCTGCTAGCCGACCCCTTGTAGCCCGCCAGAACACGATTGTCCTGCAGGACTAAAACTTCAAAACCGACGCCCACCATCCACTTGGGAAAATAACGAGTCCAAGTCGCAGACCGGGTACCCTCCGGGACCAGGATAGGAATGTCCACAACAAAACCGTTGTCATCAGGCGTTTGCTGACTTAGCAAGCTGCTGACACGGTAAGTCAATCGTAAATCAGCCGTCGTTGGGACCGGTGCACTGAACTGGATCTCGACCGGCTGGTAACCAACTGCATTGAAATCCGAAAAACCGATGGTAGTACTGAAGCCAGCAAAGCCACCACCACGAGACGGCAATTTCGCCACGTGATAAGCACCATCCGGTAACCCATCGGCACGGACCTGAGTCCCGCAGGGGATCGATGCCAAGGTCAGTAAAAAAACGATCAAGAATCGAGCAACAGACAACCAGCGTCCGTTCCCTGCTGCAACCGCATGAATGAGGTGCGCCGTTTCCAACAAAGGAACGCCCATTCTGAAATCCACACCAAACAAGCTCATGTCGATGGATTCCTAGGAGGCAAAATCTGAGGAGGCAACTGGCCCTCTGCAAACGGGCTTCCCTGAACCTCATCTTGGCGATATCCAGTCCGCAGCGAAGCCAGCCCCCATGCAATGCAGAACACGCCCACGCATGCTGCAAAGAATGTCACCAAAAAACCGATGAACACCAAAACTGCAACGGCCAACACATAGCCCGTAGCGGCCGAACGGGTTGCAGCGCCAAGCAGTGCAAATCCAAGTGTCAACAGAAACATGAAGCGAAAAGAGAATCGCGGCAGCAAGCGACTCTTTAAAACAGGTTCTACCGAAGGTGTGTTCACAAGTCGGTGACCGAAGAGGAAATGAATAGAACAGGCAGCAATAGAACAGGCAGCAATAGAACAGGCAGCAATAGAACAGTCGCAGAAGAGTATTTTCTAACCCGCTTGGCTGTCTTGATTGTAACGCTTTTGAAAGCTCAAAGAGAAGTCCCCGCAACAAAAACAGAATCGATAAGATACCGCTAATAACAGTTGCATCGTCGATAAAGGATCGTTATCAACGACAGACCCCGGGGGATGAACCGGTACACAACGCGTTCGTATGGACTCGGGTCAGCAATCGCAAGCACCCGTCCAAGCGGTCAAACGATTACAATTTTTCTACAAACTCAGCATTGGTCGCCGAAATTGTGAGACCGGCATTCGTTTTCCGGCATTCGTTTTCCGGCATTCGGTGTCAGCGTAGATCGGGACGACTGGGCGCAGCAATTCCAACTGAAACCAATTCCAACTGAAACCAATTCCAACTAAAACCCTGAACCCCACGACACGTTGACTCACGCTGCACAATCTGTACACGTGACTTCAAGATCAGCCACCTGCGGAAAAAAAGAGGATTCATTACAGTGCCACGCATCAACTTTCCAGCACTTGTTGCTCTACCCCTGCTGGTCAACCTGTTCATTCCCGAACCGTCAGTGGGTCAGAGCGTCCACTGGGAGCATCAGCAACTGCTGAAGGATTTCGTTAGCGAAGGAGCGTGCACGGCAGATATTGATGGAGATGGTGCCGTCGATTTAATCAGCGGACCCTACTGGTGGCGTGGCCCCAAGTTCACAGAGCGTGTCGAGTATCGCGAAGGGAAAGCCTTCGATCCAAAAGGTTACAGCGATCA
>JAPKCI010000479.1 GCA_028823035.1 Rubripirellula sp. | reverse complement strand
TGGTAGTTTGAGCTTGTTGGTAGTTTGAGCTTGGTAGTAGTTTGAGCTTGGTAGTAGCCCCATGAATGGCAAGGCCACCTGACTTCTACCGCTCATTATTCACAGTCACACACATCCCCAGCAAAGCACCTATTACCCTCAAACAACCCTCTCTCCGGAAAACATCCATCGATGCAGCCACCGATTTGGGAACACCTGTGCGTCGTCCACCTCACTGGGGTGATCACGGTGTCACCGACTGCAGCAATGAGTGACCGTCGAAAGCGGGTGAACTCTCGGATCGTCTGTTTCGGCGGTACTCGAGACGCCCACGATGCCTGAACTGGAGGATGGAGACCAACCAGATGCCGAAATGACGGAACAAAGGCTATTCAGAGCCGCCGTCAGAGGGGTTTTTTGTTGATCCATGTCGATTGCGAGTCAGAAACATGTGCGAGTGTGGGTACGTAACGCTATTCTTAGACGTTAACTCTGGGGCACATATTGGCCTAGGCAACATATGAACCGTTGCAAACAGGTCTCGAAGAACGATTCAAACAGGATTTTGGAGACTTCAGTGATTCGATTGATACCCGTCGCGGCATTATTCTGGTTGATCAGCCTTTCCACCCTGTGGGCCGATCCATCCACGCTTGAAGAGAAGCTATTGACGGAGAATCGCTCACTGGGCATCGAGACACCTCCGGCGGCCCCGGTGGACGATTTTGGATTCGCCCGCCGCGTATGCTTGGATTTGTTAGGTCGCATACCGACTGGTAAAGAAGTCAACACGTTTCTGGCTTGGCCGCAGCAGGACCGTCGCCAACGGTTGATAGAGCAGTACATGGCTGACGAAGGATTTGCGAATCGTTTCACTGCTTTTTTTGCCGACATGCTTCGTATCCGCAGCAACGAGGAGGGTGGCAACTCGCTGCTCGCGTACGTCCACAAGGCAATCACGACAGACATGCCGTACGACGAAATGTGTCATCGCCTGATTGCGACCAATGGCAAAGTCGGTCGAACTCCGGAAGTTGGCTTTGTGCTTGGCGATGACGCCGATCCCATGGCACTTGCCAGTGCGACGGCACAGGTGTTCATGGGGATTCGAATCAGTTGCGCTCAATGCCACGATCACCCATTCGACAAATGGACGCGTGAAGACTTCTACAGTGTTGCCGCTTTCTTTGGAAAGACGCGTCGCCGCGAAAACAATCTGACACGCACGGTGTACACGACAGAGGACAAGACTACGTCCGTCATGTGGCCGCCAGAAGATGAATCGAACCCGGACGAGCGGAAGCCAATGAAAGCGAGCTTTCCCTTTCCCTATTTGGATGAGTCAGAGGAACTGGATTTCATCACTCGTCTGGAAGAGTTGCGAGCTGCCAAAGCAGCAGCGGTAGAACAGTACAACGGGCCTTCGGTAGACGATCTGTTGGCGACGGCTGGTGCGAAAGCCAAGAACGGTCTCAAGGGAGGTTTCGGAGGCCTGCAGAAGGTCTCGGCCGAAGCCAAAACCGACATACGAAAGATTGACGTAAACGCAGATCTATACAAACGGAGTCAACTACGACGTCAGTTGGCTGACAAGATCACCAGCCCACGAAACCGTTATTTTTCAAGACTGATTGTTAACCGTCTCTGGAAAGACCTGGTGGGATCGGGTTTTGTAGAACCGGTTGATGATTTCCGCGAAAACAACCCAGCCAGCCACCCTGAGACCATGGACTATCTGGCCGAGGAATTTGTGGCCAACGGTTACAGTATTCGCTGGCTGGTTAAAGAGATCGTATCCAGCCCTGCCTATCAACGTGTACACGCTCCGCGAGATGCGGATGCAGCGGAACGTGAGCAGCTTGAGAAAGCATTTCTCGTGACGTCAATTCGCCGGATGAAAGCCGAGGCGATGTACGACAGCATTGTCACCGCCGGCCATCTGTTTGAGGTCAAACATCTGGCCGGTCAGAATCCACGCGTCATCAAACAACGTATCCGTGTTCCAGTCGAACGAACCGATGGTGAGCCTGTCGACGACGAACCGCAAATGGAAGAGCAAGCCGCCATGATGTCTGAGGACACGATGATGGCTTCGAGTGCGGATTACGGTCTGGAAAAGGCGATTGAGATCGATTTCGCCGCCGTCCTGGCCGCAGACGACACGTCCCCCATGATCGACTCCATGCAAAAAATGTCCCGCGAACAAATCGAAGCGATCAGGATGGCTGCCTCGCCGGCTCCAATACCGGGGATGAAGTACATCACCAAGCTGGTCGAACGGACAGTCGATGATAATCCAAAGTTCAGTTCCTCGTATCGGATGGCGACCCCTGCTCCGGCCGGGCATTTCCTCAGGCTGTTTGGCCAACCAGCCAGAGTCGATCTGGGCGAAGAACGCATCGAAAATGCTTCTATGCGGCAAGCGTTGTTGATGCTCAACGGACAACTGACTCATCAAGCAGCCCGTGTTGGACCGCTTGAACCTGTCCATCAGATGCTG
>JAPKCI010000196.1 GCA_028823035.1 Rubripirellula sp. | reverse complement strand
TTCGGCCTTCAAGCTGCCTTCGCCGCCGTCATTTTGACGCCGGAAACGGTCTTTCGCTTCGAGGGCACTCAACCTTCCGCCGATGGGTCCAGTCTGATCCAGCTTTCCGATCGCGAACTCGCCCACGCGCTCGCGCACGCGATAACGGATCACCCGCCCGAGAAGGATTTACTCAACGCCTTCGAAACAAGTGAGGCATCGATCCAGGATACGCTTCGCGAGCAGGCGACGAAACTTCTCGCGAAGAACCGTTACGCCTCACCTCGTTTACTACAGTTCTTCCAGGAGTTTTTCGATTACCAAAAAGCGAACGACATTTTCAAAGACAAGATTCCAAAGCACATTCACTGGGCACCGGGTCTGGTTCATGACCTCGACGTCCTCATCGAAAACGTGTTGAAGAAAGATGAGCAGGTTTTCCACAATCTGCTGACGACGTCGGACTTCTACGTGCTTTTCTACAGCCACAAGGAACGCGGCAATCAATTGACCTTTAACCTGCCGCCTGATTTCAAGAAGACGACACGTCCAGTCACATTCCCGAAAGACCAGCGGATGGGAGTGCTGACTCATCCCGCCTGGCTAGTTGCCCATTCTGGTAACTTCGACAACGATCCGATCCGCCGCGGGCTTTGGATTCGCAAGAAACTCCTCGGCGGAAATGTCCCCGACGTTCCCATCACGGTCGACGCCAAGCTGCCGGACGAACCGACTTGGACCCTCCGCCGGCGCATGCACGTCACCGAACCAGACCAGTGCTACAAATGCCACAGCAAAATGAATCCGCTCGGCCTGCCCTTCGAACGCTTTGATCACTTTGGTCGCTTTCGCTTCGATGAATTGGATAAGCCGGTCCAGACCACTGGTGCTGTCCTCAACAGCGGTGTTCCTGAACTGGACGGCGAAGTCAAGACACCTTTCGAGCTGATCGACAAACTGGCCAGGTCCGAGCACGTCCAACAGGTCTTCGTTCGCCACGTCTTTCGCTTCTTTATGGGGCGCAACGAAACCCTTGGAGATGCGAAGACACTTCAGGATGCTCACAAGGCCTATAGCGACAGCAATGGCAGCATGAGGGCATTGGTCGTATCATTGTTGAGTTCAGATTCATTCATCTATCGCATCAAAAAGTAGGCTTGGTCTCCGACCTTTTTGGATTTGGAAAACTCTGATGTCAACGACACCAAGGCAAACGCCAAGAGGATCCGCCAATCTTGGCAGGGGGCTTTGCAGATGCACGCTTCGATCCAATCTGCCCTGCTGTTTACCACAACATTTGGGACTTAACCGTGCGAGTTCTCGTCACTCCAGCGGTCTGTGGCCGACTTGACTTCCGGTAGAATCAATCTGACATGACACTTTTGGCATGTCAGACAAGAACCACAAGCAGAAGCCGTACGACCATCGCCTCCGAGAACTGATACAAACAACTGGTGACCTCGACCTCGTGGGGTCAAAAAACTGAACCGAACATTTTGTCCAATGAATCTCGAGCTTAGGTCCTCAGATGAAGTCGAGTTTTGAACCGAGATTGGGTCCAACTTGACCGGTGGCGACGAGAATACGTGGAAATTCGGCGTCACCACGCAGCAGCGAACACACCAATCGATTCACAATCAGTGTCGAGAAGCGAAGAAATCCGGGCGAGCGAGGCCGCTCGCCGATACGATCGAAGTAAGCCACCGAGGTACTCGGTCGTTCCGATCTCAGCATTCATGTCAGGCGGTCGCACCATCGGGACGATCAACTCGTTGCCCAAACCCTGGTGATTTCGATCCGGATAGTCCCACTTCTTGGCTACCAGTTGACGATGCCAGCGGAGGATTGTGTCAGCGGAGGATTGTGTCAGGCGCAACCAGGGTTCCGACCTGTGCGAACTGCTTGCGTCCCAGCACCTTGACTTTGACTACCAAACGACGGCGATGATCATCAGTCAGCAAGATTCGCTTCTTGCCGAACTTCTCTTTGAGAACGGCATACTCGGTGCAAAGGTACTCAATGACTTCTTGTTGTTGTCGATTGATCCAACTGGCAAGGATGATCATTCTCAACTGCCACGGTTGCAGCACTAATTTCATCGGCGTCAGGGAAACGTGGATAAATCCAAGACGATCATTGGCGTAAGACGAACGGTAAACCTGCGTGGCCAATTCCGTGAACGATCGAGGCTTGACGCCGTTCCGATCAGAACAATCGCGGAGAGATTACCAACGTCGACGCGCGGGTCAGGTTGGCTGAGATGTATCTAAGTCAAACGCTGGAAGGCCTGCTTTCTACAATACTTAATGCTCGGCTGAGTTTTTTGACGCCACGGGAAGTGCGCCATAGAACAACAGCGTCTCCCCGTTAATTCGGACAAACAATCTCGTCTCACCATGCGGCAAATCAGTAGTAACGCTCTCTATACCCCGGGCTTCTTAAGTTGCGTAAAGATTGCAGAAGTCGACGGGCCCCGTTGGTTTCAAGATGAATTTACCGTTGGACTTCTGACTGGCCTCATCCATGGGAACTTTGTTTCCATTAATGGTTAACCACCGCTTACCATCCTCAACGATCGCTTCAATTCGGTTCCAACCGCCGGCTGCTTGCAGATGCTTGGCGATGGATGAATCCTGTAGGTCGATGTGGAAATTCGGCCCAGCATCAATGATCGCGCCACTGCCTGGTTTCAGTCGCACATCAAACACAAAGTTCTCATCTTTGAAATTCCGGATGGAAGTCAACGTGCCGCTCTGATCGCTGGAACCGGTGAAGGCCAGCACCCAATTGTTTGATTTCCAAAGCGACGGGGCATCCGCGTGCCAGCCGCTAAGGTTCAACCCGGTGTACTGAGATTGGTACCCTCGATTCGCGATCGCCACATGTTCGTCGGAGATCTCAGTCGCCGGCAATTCGCGAATTCGCACGTTGCGATATTGCACCACGCCCCCTTCCGATTCCAGGCAAATGTAACCCTTGCGCGGAACACAATCTTTTCCTTGTGTTACCAACTTACCGTTGACCGCCAATGATAGTTCCCCATCGCGTGCTTCGATCAGATAGTGGTTCCACTGGGGACTTGGTTTTGATCGACTCTCGGTCGGGAAGGCGCGGCTGCCACCGCGACCATTGATGGGAGTCATCGTGGCGCCGTGAATCGGAAACATGTCGCCGTGAGTCGTATGGCTCTTGGTGTTTCCGTATTCATTCTCTAGTACTTGGACTTCGATTCCGCGGTGAAATGGCACACCTCGCGCGGTGATGTCGTCGGCCCAGACGAAGATCCCAGCATTGCCGCGTGGAACCATGTGTCGCCATTCCAATTCCATGATAAAGTTCTGATACATCTTGGCGGTACGGATCTCGCCAATCGGCTTACCGGTACAGAACAAGACACCATCTTTGAAGCTCCAAGTCTGATGCGGCGTGTTGGTCAACACCCAGCCGGACAGATCCGAGCCATTGAACATCGGCACGAAGTCGTCCTGTGCATAACAACACGGTTGAGCAACGGGCAGTGACAACACAAAGCAGGTGAGCAGAGCAAGTTTTTGAAAATTCATGTGGTGTAACCTGAAAGAGTTTGTCTTACCGCCGCTGTTACGGCGCAGTATTACTTTGCGGCGGACTTTAAATCATTACTTTGCGGCGGACTTTAAATCAACACAGACACATTCGTGGTCGTTTCGCAGGAAGACTTTCTGGTTGGCCCATGCGGGTGCGGCCCAGACGACTCGACGGCCCATCGCAAGATTGCTTGGCTGGATTACTTTGGCACGATCGATCTCGCTGTAACCCTCCGGCGTCAGTTTGGCAATGATCAACTCGCCCAGTTCATTGAACATCCAGAATCGCTTGCCTTGCTTAACAATGAAAGCAGTGCCCGAGTTAACCGGCCGTTTTCCGTCCAACGGCGCGGTCGATTCCCAAACCCGCCGTCCGGTTTTGAGTTCGACGCCGTACAGTTTTCCATTCTGATCAAATCCGTAAAGAAAATCCTGCTCTAAAAATGGCTGAACGTTGACAGGCGAGATCGCGGTCTTGACTTCGTCACGCCACAGCACGGTTGCGGCTGGCTTATCGCTGGCCAACTGAATCAAAATATTCTTTTTGGAGAAGCCGCCAGCAAAAAGCAGATTGCCCGACCGGACCGGCGTCATGATCACCGATCCGTTGGACGCTTCGTATTCGGCTGTCCAATACTCTTGGCCCGTCTCCGGATCGACCGAAGTGACACCATCAGGATGAAATAGAATCAATTGACGTTCACCGCCCGCCTGGATGATGATTGGCGGCGAGTAACCTTGCTCGCTCGACGTCAAAGAGCGCCAAAGCTGTGCGCCGGTGTGTTTGTTGAAAGCGACCACGTGACTACCCGGTCCGCCCACAACGCAAATCAGTTTTTCGCCGTCGATCAATGGATGCGCCGCGTATCCCCAGAGCGGTGTTTTCGTTTTGTACTCAGTCGGTAGGTGCTTTGACCAAATCACGGAACCCCGTTTCGCATTAAAGCAATATAAATGCCCCTCGGCACCCAGCGTGTAGACACTGCCGTCGTTGACGTTGGGCGTACATCGCGGCCCGGCGGGATACGACATGCTGTACGTGACCGGGTACTCATGTTTCCAGATTTCGTTACCGCTTGCTTCGTCCAGGCACAGGACTCGCTCGGTGCCGGAAAACTGCTTGCGATCAAAGTTATCGACTTTGACGTCTTCCTTCGTCACGTAATCGGTCACGTAGACGCGGCCGCCAGCGACCGAAGGCCCGGCGTAGCCACCGGCAATCGGAGTACGCCACAAGATCTTGGCGCCATCGTCGGGAAAGTTTTCGATCAGCCCTGATTCTCGCCAAACGTTATCGCGATGCGTGCCCATCCACTGTGGCCAATCTTCGGCATGCAGACTGGTGCCAATAGCCGCAGCCAATACAACGCAGACACAACGCATCACAACGCAGGCACAACGCATCAAACTCTTTCTTCGCAAGGTTGCCATATTCATTCCAATTCGTGAACGTTGTTAAGCACGCCACGTGGGATACAGACTGTCAGGACGGTCAGTTTTCCGATCGCCTTATGCTTGACTCCGCGAGGAACATAAACAACGACCCCCGTGTGCAATTCAATTTCGTTGTCGTCCAAGATCATCGTACCCTGACCGTCAATCACGTAGTAGAACTCGTCGGTGCGATTGTGATAGTGCAGTTTCGCGTCTTCAATTTCGACATGGTGCACCTCAGCAGCAGCTCCGTCAGACTCCTCGATCAAACAGCGAATGGCGCCACATGTCTCCGCCCACGGATCGACTTCCGCTGGATCGCGGCGAATAAAGTTGGTTTGTGTTGTCATGGACTTTCCGTTTGTGGTGAAGTAACCACGGATATTGGAACAAGGATGCCCAATCGCGTTCGGATTCTCTCATGTTTCTGCGCACTTCTCAAGCTGTTTCCATTGATCAGACAATCGCGACGGATCGAACTGAATTCGCGGGATTTCGGTAATGCGGGATGGTTTCTCTATCTTGGCATGTACGGCCGTGGTAGCTTGATGAGTCAACATGCATTGGCCGGTAGCGGTTACGTGCCATTTTCCGTCCCAGGACCTGTCCTTCGTGGCCTAATAGGAAAACGATGTGCCCTGTACGTAACGTCCTCTATTGGTTGGCGCTGCTTCCCGGCATCGCTTTCGCGGAAACGTCTTTGCACGAACAAATTGACGCGCTGATCGATACCAAGGCAAAGGATTTGCCAAGAGCCGAGATCGCTGACGACGCGGAATTCTTTCGCCGCGCGAACCTTGATTTCGCTGGAGTGATTCCTTCAGCCGAACAGACGCTGGCGTTTCTGGCCGATCAAACGCCCGTAAAACGCGAACAGGCTATCGATGCGCTATTGGCGGGTCCGCGTTATGCGCAGACGATGCGCGAACGCTTCCACATTCACATCATGGAGCGCCGCGGCGACAGCGAGCACTGGTTGACTTGGCTGGAAAAGAGTTTCGAGGCGAACAAGCCTTGGGATCACATGGCACGCGAGATCGTGCGGGCGGATTTTCGCGACGAACCGAACCGGGGCGCAGCGTTTTTCTATTCCAAGCGACTCGAAAAGTACGGCACCAATCCAATCGACTATCCTGGCGTTACCCGAGATGTCGGGCGGATGTTCTTGGGAATCGATCTTCAATGTGCTCAGTGTCACGATCACCTCATAATCGACGACTACAAGCAGCAGGATTTCCATGGCATTTTTTCAGCAATCTCTAAGCTGCAATTGTTGCGTGACGCCGAATATCCGGGTGTCGAAGAGCAACTAATGACTGCCAAGCAGGAGTTCGCAAGCGTCTTCGATGGCGAGCCGCACGAAGTGGGACCGAAACTGCCAGGATTGGACGAAGTGGATCTGGCAACGTTCGACAAGGGCGAGGAGTATCAGCAATCGCCTGATCGCAAGACAAAAACACCGGGAGTACCAAAATTTAGCCCGCTGGATGAGTTTTCCAAGCAAATCGCAAACGCGCCGCCTTTCGCGTCGAACATCGTTAATCGCGTTTGGTTTCTGATGATGGGCCGTGGCCTCGTAATGCCAATGGATAATTTTCACAGTCAGAATCCAGCCAGCCATCCGGCCTTACTTGACTTGCTCGCGACGGAGTTCAAATCGCACGGCTATGATTTCAAGTGGCTGTTTCGAGAAATGGCACTCACAGAGACCTATCAGCGTTCCTCGCGGCTCCCCAATGGTGTTGATCGCGTGCCTGGCGACCGATTCGTTGTCGCGATCGAGCGACGTTTGTCTGCGGAACAATTGCTTTGGAGTACGCTGCGGGCGGTTGGTGTGAAACCGGACGATGCACCGCTGGAAAACGTCGATGAGAAAGATGATTCAGAGGAATTCGTCGGATTGAAGCAGCGATTCGTCGATGCGTTGGGCAACGATCCCAAATCACCCGAGCGCGAATTCTCACCGAGTTTGAAAGCCGCCTTGTTTGTGATGAACGACGACGAAGTGCTGAAGCTGTTGCGCCGCGACGATGCTTTGCCCGCCAAGCTTGCAGTAGAATCCGATGACGCGAAAGTGGCCAACGCGCTGTTTCTGAATATTTTCAGCCGCGCGGCAAGCGAAGCTGATCGCAGCGATGTGGCGAAGCATCTAAGTGGATTCAAGGGCCGCCGCGCCGAAGGCATTGCGGAAATCACCTGGGCCATGTTGGCCGGAACAGAGTTTGTTGTGAATCACTAAGGTTTCCGATGTCAGATCAGTGCACGCCCTCCGAACACACATTCTCGCGGCGCCAAATTCTCGGTTCATTGGCCGGGGCGGCTGGCATAAGCGGGTTAGGCGGGCTATTGCAACCGGTAGTGGCCAACGAGATTGCCAAGAACGATAAGCAGGTGCTGTTCGTTTGGTTGGACGGTGCGATCAGTCAACTTGAGAGCTGGGACCCAAAGCCAAATACTCGTTTTGGCGGTCCCTTTCGTTCGATTCCGACCGCGATCCCCGGTTACCACGTAAGCGAGTTGATGCCTCGACTGGCCAAGCTGACCAATTGCTTGACCATCGTCCGCAACATGCACACGCAAGACAACAGTCACTCCGGCGGCGTGCCCCGGATCTTGAGAGGCGACCCGGCTAATCGTGGTGTCGAGTATCCCTACTTCGGTTCCGCCGTGGCGAAGTTGATGGGCTCTGGCGAAAGTGGTCTGCCACCTTACGTATGGATCAAGCCGGGCAGCGGCGGATTCATGCCGAAGAACGCCGGCTTTCTGGGTCCGAAATTTGGTGCGTTGGCATTTGGTGACGGTAAGCCGCCCGAGAATTTCACCCGTCCAGACTTTCTGACCAAAGAACGAGACGAATTGCGTCAGCAACTGCGCCAGCGACTGAGCGATCGTTACGCAACGCGCCGTCGCAAAACGGCTAACGAAGCACAGAGTTTCGTGTATGACATGGCGCAAAAACTAATGGCGAGAACAGACTTGTTCGACACGACCAAGTTACCCCAGCGGGACCTTGATCGTTATGGTCGCACCGAATTGGGCCAGCACATGCTCGTCGCGCGAAACATGCTCGAAGCCGGCGTACGGTTTGTCCAGGTGACAAGTTATGGCTGGGACACGCACGGCGATCATTTCAACGGCTCGGCCAGCTTGATTCCAAAATTTGACATGGCGCTGGCGTCCATTTTGGAAGACTTGCGCGAGCGAGGCATGCTGGACAACGTTCTGGTCGTGGCGATGAGCGAGTTTGGCCGCACACCGCGCATTAACGGCCACCACGGTCGCGACCACTATCCGGAAGCCTGGTCACTGGCCATGGCAGGCGCTGGCGTCGTGCCCGGCGCGGTCATCGGCGAGACCGATAAGGAGGGCGTGAATGTCAATTCGCCGCAGGGTTACGATATCGGCAACGTTTTTCATACCTGGTATCACGCGCTCGGGATCGATTCGCGACGCGAAGAGTTTTACAACGCTGATCAGCCACTGCCAATCGCGCACCATGAAATGCACCCAATCAAAGAGGCGCTGGCATGAGCGAAACGACCGGCACTCTCAAGCCTCAAACAATCGGAGTCCTGGAACCTGACACACACGTGACTGGTATCCAACACAGTCCTTGTGGAAAAGTATTGTGCGGAGCGTCGTTTGACCAAACCGTGCGCCGTTGGGATTTGACCACGGACGAATTCCCACCGCCTGCACTGCCTTCGGTCACCGGACACAATGGCTTCGTTAGTGGCGTGGCGTTTCGTCCGAGCCAAGGTGTCGCCTACAGCGCCGACTCGTGGGGACGACTACAAGCCTGGCCGTATTTGGCGGAAAATCCTGATCCGCTCTGGTCCATCAACGAAGCACACGATGGTTGGATTCGCGGACTCGCGGTCGCTGCGGACGGGGAACGACTGGTAACGTGCGGCCGTGACAAGATGGTGCGGATGTTTGATACCAATGATGGCAAGCTGATTCGTGAGTTCTCCGGACACAGAGAAGATGTGTTCGCATTGGCCGTACATCCATCGGGACAATGGGTTGTTTCCGCCGATTTGTTAGGTCGGATCGTTCAGTGGGATGTTGCCACGGGTGAGATCGTGCGTGAGTTCGATGGGTCGGACTTCCATTTATTACATCGCTTGCAAGACATCGCTGGCATTCGCAAGCTGTCGTTTGCTGCGGGAGGCAAGACGCTGATCGTGTCCGGCGGTTTCCCCAGCGGCGGTGCCAACGTCCGCGGGCACGCTCATGTTCGCTTGATCGATTTCAAGAGCGGCGAGACGACACACGACATGCCGATCGGCGAGGAGAACAAGGACGTCTTCGCTCACGACGTGCATCTGCATCCAGATGGTTTCTTCATCATCGTGACGACCGGGCAACCTGGTCAAGGGAGCCTGTTGTTTCAGCGACCGGGCGAAAAGGAACCGCTCTACAAGCTCAACAAAGGCACAATCAACTGCCACAGCATCAGCATGGCACCAGACGGCAAAAGATTTGTCGTATCGGCGACCAACACGGGATCAAACGGCAACGGCCAGCGACTCGACAAGGAAGGAAAGTACATCGCCAATCATTCGCCGCTACACTTTTTCGAACTGACTTGACCGCGTAGAGTCAAAAAATTCAGCCGAACATTAAACACGGCGAAACGTGGCGTTGCAGGAACTTATCAGCTCGTGGGGTCAAAAATTTGGAACGAATATTTCGGCCGGTGAAAACCGCGTTGCGGTATCAACTGCGGCCCAGTTCTCGGTCGAGATTGAGTACAGCCAGAGCGCCCGTGGGGTCAAAAAAGTCGAATGAGTACTTTGGCCGATGAATTCCGAGTTTACGTCGGCAAACAAGGCCGAATTTTGGATCGACAATTCTGCTCAGGCAGAGCGATGCTGGCCAAAATTCGAGGCAATACCGCAGTTCCGCGGCACCGCGCAGCAGACATCACACCGATGGACGGAGACCGGAGTGGCACGGTGCGAGTGCATGCCATTGAGCCGCAACGCTACATGCGTTCGTTAGAAGGGGGACGTCGATCGGAGCTGCACAAAATCTTGGGGAACTCCTGCTCTACAAGTATCATTCTGCGTCACTGGACGTCGTGAGCGGCCGCAGCCGACGAACGAGCCAAGCACGTAACGCCACGCCCAAAAACAGGAGAACAAACGCAAAAACCATCAGTACCGTTCGACTTTCGTCCTGCCAAAGACCAAGCAAAAACATCCATCCACCGAGGATCAGCACACTGGTCACGACCATTTGGACAGGAAACGGATCGAATTGAGTGGTCGATTGTTCGAGATCTGGTTTCGCGGGTTCCGACATCAAACGAACGACCTCGCTTCCGACCTTGTCATGTTCCTTCTTCAGCAATTCAAAGGCGAACAACATTGCCACCGGAAGCAGTACACCAACCAGGACTTCGACAGTTTTTGTGTTGTCTGCCAAGTATGTTGCCAACGCGTAGAGCGTGTCACCCTCGACAATCCACGGATTGCCTGCGAGTCCGAATCTCAGCACCGCCCCGACACTGAAACTGACCAGAATCACAATGACCATTTCTCGAATTCCGATCTTCCTGCTAAACAGTCCCCACAGCGCCGGTGCATAGAGCGGGACTACAAGTAGGTTGTTGATTGTGACGATCAGCTTTTCCGCACCGCCAAGTTGTGGAACGATGATAGCTGTCGCCACCAGCAACGTACCGAGAACACATGTGAATATGCGTCCGACAAGCACTAACGTGCGATCGCTGGCATTTGGCTGGACAAGGGCTTTGAAAAAATCGTTGGTCAGCACACCCGCAAACACGTTCAACTGCGAGCTGACCATGCTGGCCGTCGCCGAGAACATTGCAGCAATCATCAGCCCCAACGCACCCGGCGGAAGGACGGATTGAGCCGCCAGAATGTACGCTTGCTCTTTGTCAGCGCCCGACACCTCACCGCGATACAACAGTGGTGGCAACAGCCAGAACAGCGGTGTGACCAGATACAGGATACCGAAAAGGTAAGCAGACTTTCTCGCGTCTTTGGGGCTGCGAACCGAAAGGAATCTCTGCACGAATGCCCATTCGGCTCCAATCATGAAAAAGTGAATCGTGACCCAGCCGCACAGGAAAAACCATCCGTATTTATCGGCGGTCGGCGAGAAGAACGAGTCGGGCACTGTGGTGAAGAACGTGGCTGGGTTCTCGACGCTCCCGATCATGAGCACGGCCACCATGAACACCAGAACTGTCAGCACGATGAACTGCAACACATCGGTCATCAACACCGCCCATAATCCGCCCTGCATGGTATACAGGATCACGATCGAACCGAACAGGATGATCGCCCAGTTCAAATCGAGTGGTATCAATGCAACCAACAGTTTGGACAACGCATACAGCGATACAGACACTCCTAGAATCCGCTTGAACAGCATGATCCAGGTAAAGAAGTGCAATCCCGTTTTACCGAATCGGAGTCTTACGAACTCAGCGGGAGTTGAGATATTCAGACGGTTCCATCGCCCGGCAACGAAGTAGCCTGCCAACAGCGCGGCGATCCCGTAGCACGTGTTGATTGCGACCGCGACCAGCCCCAACTCATAAGCGATGCCCCCCCAAACGACGAAGGTTGCAGCCGAGAACATCGTCATGAATCCGCTCAACCCCGAAACCCACCATGGCGATTTCCGAGCGGCGGAAAACATATCGCTCTGATTGGTCGTGCGTTTTGCCGAGACCGTGCTGATGACAAACAGGCCGACGAGATAAAACAACAGTGTTAGATAATCAGGAGTCGTCATGATGCGTTATGCGATTCTCTTCATCGCCGCACGCATCGGATCCGATGGTTCGACTCCGATGCCGGGATTTTGTGGCAGAGTGTAGGCACCGTTTTCACAACTCAGCACATTGCTCGTAAAATGTCGAAACGGTTCGAAAATTGAATGCTGAAACTCGTGCGATGTGACG
>JAPKCI010000195.1 GCA_028823035.1 Rubripirellula sp. | reverse complement strand
TGCCAAACGTGTGCTCGTCATTTTTTGCGCTGGGGCTTGCAGTCAGCTCGATACGTTTGACTACAAACCTGAGTTGATTAAACAGCATGGAAAGCCATTGCCTGGGGCCGAAAACCTGCTGACTTTCCAGGGCAAGCAAGGGATGCTTACGAAAAGCCCATGGGAATTCAAACCAAGAGGAGAGTGTGGAAAAATGGTTTCCGAGTTGGTCCCACAACTCGGTGAGTTAGCAGATGACATGTGCTTTCTGCACTCACTCACTGGAAAAACAAATACACATGGACCAGGCGAAAACTTCATGTCGACCGGATACACGCTGGATGGTTTCCCCAGCATGGGTGCTTGGACAACGTGGGCCTTGGGCACAGAAAACGAGAACCTGCCTTCGTACGTCGCAATCTCTGATCCTCGTGGAACTCCGCAATCAAGCGTGAACAATTGGGGCCCCGGGTTCCTGCCCGCGGCCTATCAGGGAACCGAGTTCAACGCGACCAAACCACTCGGCAACCTCAATATCCCTGAAGGCGTTTCAGAAGCAACAGACAAAGAAACGAGACAGTTCCTGAGCCGTTTGAACCAGCAACATCTTGAACACTTCCCTGGTGACACCGAACTGGCAGCCCGTATTTCAAGCTATGAGCTTGCAGCACGAATGCAACTGAGTGTCCCCGAGGTCACTGACCTTTCGACTGAGTCACAAAGCATCCTGCGTGAATACGGTGCTGATGACACCACCAATCCACTGAAAGCGAAGTTCGCAAAGAACTGCATTCTGGCTCGACGACTGCTCGAAAAAGGCGTGCGATTTGTTCAACTCTTCAACGGTGCCTACCAAACCGGTGGCGAGGGAGTCAGCAACTGGGACGGACACAAGTCGCTGGCTGCCCAGTACAGCAAACATGGCCCCGTTCTGGATCAACCGTGCGCGGCTTTGCTTCGCGACATGAAACGTCGGGGGCTGCTGGAAGACACTCTTGTCGTCTGGATGACGGAATTCGGTCGAATGCCTACCTTTCAAGCCGGCGCCAGCGGACGCGACCACAATCCAGATGGCTTTACCGGCTGGATGATGGGTGCGGGAGTCAAGGCTCCGTATACCTATGGTGCGACCGATGAGTTTGGCCACAAGGCGGTCGAAAATGTCTCAACGGTCTATGATTTCCACGCAACGATCCTTCACTTACTCGGACTCAATCACAAACGTTTGTCGTATTACCACAACGGGTTCGAGAGACGGTTGACGGATGTGCACGGCAACGTGATCAACGAGGTGGTGGCGTGAGACGAACTGGTGTTGTCCACAGATACACAACCTACCTTTTCCTGATTTTCGCCGTGTACTGCAATCAAGCCGGTTTGCGAGCCGACAAACCAACAGTCGATAACATCGACTTCCGCAAGCTGATTGCACCGATCCTGCAGCAGCACTGTGTTGGCTGCCATTCACCAGAAAACAAACAGGGCAACCTGTCACTGACGACTTTTAATGATTTGAAGGCGAATGATTTTGTCGTCCCTGGTTCCCCGTCAACGAGTCACCTGATCGATTTGGTTTCTTCGCAGGATGGTGTGAAACCGGAAATGCCGAAGAAGGGGCCCGCGCTGAGTGAGGGGGACCTACGACTGCTTAGTCGATGGATCACCCAAGGGGCGCGTTGGCCAAGCAACGCCATCATCCCATCTCCTCCCAAGTCTCAAAAGACCTGGTGGGCCTACCAACCCTTGCGCACGACTTCTCCAACTGACCGCGACGCTCGACTGCCAGTTTCCAATCACCACCCCGGAGACACTCAGGCCGCTGCCCAAGTGATCGACTACTGGATCAAGGCAAAGTTGAACGAGAACGGTCTGTCCATGAGTCCGCGAGCAGACCGGCAGACCCTGATACGGAGACTGGCGTTTGATTTGCACGGCTTGCCTCCGACCCCTGAGGCAGTCGAATCCTTTGTCCGTGACTCAAATCCGGATGCCTACAGACATCTGATTGACCGCATGCTGAATTCGCCGCGGTATGGCGAGCGATTCGCGAGACACTGGCTGGATCTCGCTCACTATGCTGACACACACGGGTTTGAACGCGACAAACGTCGTGACAATGCCTGGCGTTACCGCGATTACGTCATAGATTCGTTCAATGAAGACAAACCGTACGATCGTTTCATTCAGGAACAGATTGCCGGAGACGTGCTCTGGTCAACCAACGAGCAGGCTACGATTGCGACGGGATTCCTTGCGGCAGGACCATGGGATTTTGTCGGACAGGTAGAGACCAAGAGCCCCGAACTACGGCGATCAACCCGCTCATTGGATCTGGATGACATGGCAACCCAAGTCATGACTGCCACGATGGCCATGACCGTCAACTGCGCCCGCTGCCACGACCACAAACTCGATCCCATTGCACAGCGAGAGTATTACCAATTACGAGCGGTGTTCGGGAAAGTCAAACGCGAAGACCGCGTTATCAATGATACAACGCTGCAGGAATATCAAAAGATTCATGAGGCACTCATTGCTCAACTCAACAAGATCGACCACGCCTTAGGACGTCTCGAAGGCAAGGGGCTGAACCTTGCAGACGTGGTCGGCGGGGGCAACGGATTCGGAACCGGCAACTACCGAGATGGTATCGACGCCCGCAACGCCAAAGTTCAAACGCGAGACTTCGGCAAACTTGGCAATGTCGTCACCAACAAGTTTTCGCCCTCGGCTTTTGAGTTCATTGATGGCGTCTTTATCCCTGACGGTCAAAACGGCGCCGCCGTGATCCCCGTCAGTTCCACCGGAATCACGATCACGGGGATCCCCACCACGTCGGGCAACGCCTGGGACATGATTCGCAACGGACCGGTCGCCAGCCAGCATTCACCCGAACTTGACGGAATTGACTTTACGAAGAAGGGCCATGCGTTCTTGGGTTTACACGCAAATTCAGGAATCACCTTTGATCTTGCTGCAATCCGGCTGGCCTCGGGGGACGACCAGCTGCGATTTGATGCAGAACTCGGTTATTTTGGTGCAGACGACGGTTCCTACGCGGATGCGTGGATCTTTTTGGATGGTGAAAATGTGTTCGAATTCAAACGCCTCAAAAGATCAGACGGTCTGCAGAAACTCAAAGTCGAAATTCCAGCCAAAACACGATTTCTGACATTGGTATCAACCGATGGTGGAAACGGTTTCGGAATGGATCAGATCGGTTTTGGTGACCCACAACTCAAGTCGCCTCAGGTGACTGAGCTGACGAAGGTTGATTTTGATCGCCTGACAAAACTGCGTGACGACCGTAAGCAGGTGCAAGCACGCCTGCAAACGCTAGGCTCGCCACCACGATTCTATGGGCTGGTTGCCGATAACAAATTGCCTGCCGTTCAATTGCTCGAGCGGGGCGACCCGGAATCACCCTCGGGAAAACCGTTGAATCCCGGAGCATTCTCTGTCCTCACCATGCTGAACCCGAATCTGGGGACCACCGAATCGCCGGAAGGTGACCGGCGTGCAGCTCTGGCAAAGTGGATCACGTCCACCAACAACCCACTGACGCCCCGCGTGATTGCAAACAGGTTGTGGCAATGGCACTTTGGCCGTGGCATTGTCGACACGCCCAGCGATTTTGGATCCGGCGGCGGCACGCCGTCTCACCCCGAACTGCTCGATTGGCTGGCAACGCAACTTGCGCACCATCAGTGGTCTCTCAAGGCGATGCACCGCATGATCCTGTTGAGCAACACATACCAGCAGCAATCAAACCACCAGCCAAACCATCCAGCGATGAATGTTGATGCTGACAACCGCCTGCTGTGGAAGCAGACCTCCCGACGTATCGAAGCCGAAGCCATCCGCGACTCGGTTCTGTTCGTCAGTGGCAAGCTCAACAATCAACTGGGCGGACCGGGATTTGAGGATTTCAATTACCAGGACGCCTACGCACCGATCTACACCTACATTACAGCCGACAAGCCGGAACTTTGGCGAAGAAGTATTTATCGCTATATCGTTCGAACCACCCCAGATCGTTTTTTAACCACACTGGATTGCCCCGACCCGGCCAACCTGACAGCACAGCGACAGACCACAACCACTCCCCTGCAATCGCTGGCGCTTTACAACAATGAGTTTGTCCTGAAACAAGCTGGTTACTTTGCCGATCGCTTGAAGCAAGAAAGCGGCCCTCATAAAGAAGCCCAAGTCCATCGGGCATTCAAGCTTGCCTTTGGAAGATCGGCAACTGATGAGGAAACACGCCTTGCGATGGATCTCGTCAATCGACAGGGAGTTTTCTCGCTCTGCCGGGCACTGCTCAATTCAAATGAGTTCGTCTACGTCGATTGACTTCCCATTCCTGTCAGCAGGACAACCATCAGTGAAAATCGATCCCTGCGACTCGGCCAGTGACGTTCCTCTTTTGACCCAGCGAGCTCAGATCATCTGACTGACGCATTCAGCTAACGCTTTGCAAGAGCCTCCTTTCATGACTTTCCGCAAACCTGCAACCAAACTTGGCGATCAGTTGCCACGCCTTAGAACCGGATCACGACGCGAATTTCTACAAATGGCGGGCGGTGGAATCGGTGGACTGGCTTTGTCAGCGATGCTGACTGACGAGACTCTCGCCAATGGACATCATCCAGCGAAGGCAAAGCGTGTCATCCAGATTTTTTGCCCGGGTGGAATGAGTCAAGTTGACACGTTCGATTACAAGCCCGAATTGGAGAAGCGGAATGGCACCCCCTTTGATCCCGATGGCAAACTTCAGTTCTTTGCCTCGAAGCCTGGCAACTGCCGCGGCAGCAACTGGAAATTCAGGCAGCATGGCGGATCAGGCCTTTGGATAAGTGATCTTTTTCCGAAATTAGCCAACTGCATCGATGACATGGCGTTCATCTATTCGATGCACAGCAAGACCGCTTTGCACGGTCCCGCCTGCTTCATGATGAATACCGGGTTCACGCTGCCAGGTTTCCCCAGCATGGGATCCTGGGTCACGTATGGCTTGGGCAGCGAAGCAGAAGATCTACCAGCGTTTGTTGTTCTTCCGGATCCACGAGGCCTGCCACCCGGTGGAATCATCAATTGGGGAGCGGGTTTTTTACCAGCCGAACGTCAAGCTACGACCCTCGATACGTCAAACCCGCATTTGCCGATCGCAGATCTCTTCCCTCCGCAGGACTTTGCGGATGCGAGCCCCGAGTCCGATCGCGATGGACTCGATTTCCTCAACAAGCTCAACCAACTCCATCGCCGCTCACGCTCTGGCAACTCCCAGCTTGAGGCCCGTATCAAAGCCTACGAAATGGCGGCTCGACTACAACTCAGTGCACCTGAGGTCACTGATTTGAGCCAGGAGACATCGGCCATCAAAAAACTTTACGGAGTTGATCATCCAGAGATTGGTCCGTTTGGCAGGCAGTGCCTGCTGGCCCGCCGTCTGGTTCAACAAGGGGTTAGATTCGTCCAGATCTATTGTGGTGCGGAAAACACAACGGCTCGCAAGATTCGCCCAAATTGGGATAGCCACGAAGATCTGCCGCGGGACCATGGCTACTGGGGTGCTGTACTGGACACCGGTGCGTCAGCGTTACTAACAGACTTAAAGCAACGAGGCATGCTTGATGAAACGCTGGTCATCTGTACCACCGAGTTTGGCCGCCAACCCGCAGCGCAGGGCGGCAAGGCTTTGGGGCGTGATCACAACGCAGGCGCTTTCACTGCCTGGCTCGCCGGAGGTGGAATACAGGGTGGCGTTGGTTTTGGTGCTACCGATGAACTCGGTTTCAAGGCCGTAGAGTCTGCTGCGTACAGTTACGACCTGCACGCAACCGCACTCCATTTGCTCGGAATCGACCATACCCGCCTCAGCTTCTACCACAACGGAATCCAGCGAAGACTGACTGATGTGCATGGCCAGATAATCCCACAAATCCTGAACTAAAGTGAATCGCCGTCGCGCCCCATCCATGGCAACAGTCAAACGTGGCTTCAGTCGATCTGCGTTTTGCTTCAATTGCTTGATACGGGGGTAATGAATGATTGCAGCGATAACAACCAACTGAAAGATAGGCGATTCGACCGCCATCGGTTTGCAGGTTCAGGTTTCATGGCAATGCCAATACCACTGGATTTCTGCACGCTACTGCACACGCCGGCACTCATGCATGAGACAGGACAAGTCCCTCGTCTAGACCGTCTGCACCAAAGACCGTCTGCACCAAAGACCGTCTCCACCAAAGACCGTCTGCACTATAGAGCGGACAGTTAATCGAGCGGACAGCTAACAGAGTGGTGTCCACCCATCACTTTGTTCTGTTCGTCAGCGCAACCCGATTGCCATCGCGACAATCGTCTTCCCCGGCTACTCAGCCCGACAACCGTTCAGGGTTCGTTTGCCCTGAACTGCAGGCGACTACAGTCGTCCATCCTGGTCGAGCATTTCTTTGAACTCGTCGCGTTCGCGGCGAGTCGCCTCGAGATCGAAGATCAAATACTTCATATCAAGCCGAAGTTGCGACAAAGCTTCTTGGACAAGATTGAGGATACGACGACGTCGCGTGCTGCACTGAACAACCCGCTGCATGGCTGGGGCAACCGCATCGCGGTACCGTGCCGGCAGTGCTTCAATAGCTTTTGCCATCTCCTGCAACTCGATGGGCATTTCGTCGTTCAGCTGTTTGGTGGATCCGATAGTGTTTGGCATCCAAAGTTGCTCCGAAGGGTCTACTTGAGGCTTGTATTTGTATGATTGCCATCCCTTGCATCTGCGGTGCCGAATCATGGCAGCAGAACCGAACCAGCGACATAAGCCCTTGCCCACAAGAGACTTAGAAAACAAAACGGAACATCCGTCCAAAAACCCACGTTGACAAAAAGCAACGCAGTTTCGGCTTGGCTTTGCACTCTAAATCTTGGTATGGAAAGACCTTGCGCGGGCGGCGGAGGCTAGCAACTGTTTGTGGAGTTTTTTCAACACCACGTCGCTTTCACCACACACCTGGATCAGTGCACGCCTGGGAGAGACTTCGCTGAGAGCGATTCCGAAGCGTTGAGGGGATTGTTTCGCCCGCCCACCGTCAGGTCAATGATCGATGTCACCATCTACCACCGCAAACACAGAAATGCTGTCCAACATGCAACTCCGGCAAGGCTTACGTTTTGCTGCCGCTTGTTTAGCTACGGCGAGTTGTCTGATTGCCACAGTTGGAACGGCACAAATTTACGATTCGCTGGATGCCTATCCGCCACGCTGGCACCTGGACCGATCGGACTGCGAAGCTCGAGTCACATCTCAGGGACATTTGTCCGACGGTGGCGTGAATGCAGGAGCTTGTGAAAACATAACTTTCCTCACCGGGAACGGGACGGAAGCCTTGCTGGTTTACCCGATTGAACCCGTTCAGCCACTTGATGATCTTACGGCCAATGTTTCGCTAATGAGTGCGAGTCGCGGAGCCCAGATTGGACTCCGGATACGCTACCCGTATCTAATTGATCCCGAGACAGGTCGTCCCGTAGCCGTCGTCGTTTACGGTGCAATTTATCAATCACCCGGCGAGTTTGCATCGATTGGTGTTGGCGCGATTGAGCGTCCGTTACGTCTAAAATCTGTCGCAGTGCGGAGTGAATACGGCAGTGACGCTGACCTGCAGGATGCTTACGTTGACGGAGTGGTGGTCAATGCCTATAGCGGTGCAGGTCGATCGGCGTTGCGGCTTGATAATCTTAGAGTCGAAGGACTGATACCCGTCGGCGAGGGCGTTGCCACTGGCAATCGGCCCAGAGATGAGGCGTCGCGTGCCACTGCACTCCGCGTGGGAGAGGGAACCTCAATCCCAGCATCCGGTCTTTCCAAAAATCCATTTCAACCTGGCAGGATCATTCGCATCCTACAACACAATGGCGAGCCATTGGCTTGGGTCCGTTCACTCGGTTTTGATGCAGTCCTGCTGTCCAAACCACCAGACGCATCCATTCTGAACGAAGCGATCCGAGCCCGCGTGCTGGTTTATGCGCCACCGCCATCATCCCCCAACCCCGAGATCCAGTCGCTGCTGGAACCGGTCGCAGCGTGGTACGTGGGAATGGGAAAAGCGTTGGACAGTCGGCAGGTTGAACAGGCAACCTTGACAATAAAGCAATTGAATAAATGGCCAAGCCGCTGGCGAAGACCGCTAATTGGGGCCCCCTCCGAATCATGGCGTGACTATACCTCTCTGCTGGATGCGATCATTGACGACCTTCCGCACCGCGTACGTGGATTGAGCGGCAATGAGGAAATTGCCCAGATGACTGAAGCTCGACGACGACTGGGGAATCGAATCTCACTGGGGGTTGGCATTGTCAGCATGCCTCCGCAACCGATGCTTCGACAAGTGGAAGCCATCGCAGAAGCCATTGGCGCGCCTCAACCTCAGCGATTCCACTGGCATTCGATGTGGCTACAAGCGATGCGTTCACTTGAGGTGACTCCCACGGCGATGCTGTTTCGCTCAACACGCTCACTCACCTCAGGATCGCCACTGGACGAACAACGTGCCATGGCTCTCAGCTACATAAACCGAATGATCGCCATGATCAGTCCATGGGTGATCTCCGCGACTCCGATGTCCCCTCCCGCTCTGGCCGGTGCTAATTATCGATGCGCTCGGCTGGTCACCGACCAGACTGATCTGTTGATCGCCACCTCCAACGTCAACCGGGGATCCGAAGTGCTTGCGGGAGACGGCGATACCCTGGATATTCTGCTAACGCCGGCCGACGCAGCCAAGACAGCTTGGCGGTTGACGCATTTTTCGGCCGAGCGAATCACACCCGAACTGACACCAACCGGAGCGAGGCTGCGGATTGTCTCCCCGGATGCTACTGAAATCCTGATTCTTAGCGGCGACCCCGCCATGGGCGGACAAGCAAGTTCGTCAGCACAACGATTTGCGCGACAAGCAGCACTTGATCGGTGGCAACTGGCCAGCAATCTTGTCGAACAAACTGTCAATCATTGGCAAACGGCTACTGCCACTCGGGCCGTAGATAGACAATCGCCGTCCAATTTAATCAGCGTCGCGCAGCAAACACTCGCAGAAGCCGAACCTCTGTTTCGCATTGGCGACATCGACTCAACGCTCAGAATGGCCTGCCGGGCGGACGCATGGGCGATGAGAAGTCAATGGCAACTGGCAGAAGCATTGATGCCGAATTGGCCGATGCGAACGAGTTGCCCTCCGGTCGACATGGGCGCCGCAGACATCCAGACCATCTGGCGACCGCTGATGGATGATCGGGGCTGGGGGCGAAATCGCCTGACCAGTGGCAATCTTGACACCAAAGAACTGATCGGTAACGAGCGTTGGACATTTGGCAAGCGCATGACAACCCGTGCTCATAGCGAACTATTGCATGTGACACGAGGAACCTATGAAGGGCCAGGCGCATTGCGGGTACGCGTCACGTCACTAGCCGATGAACCGCTGCCTGGTGGTTACGAAGGAACGGTTGTGCAAATTCAAAGCCCGTCAGTGAGAGTCTCTGCCGGAAATGCAATCCGTATCGATGCCAAAGTTCGAACGCTCGGTTTCGGAGGCCCGCATCAAGGACTACTGATGTACGACAGCATTGGCGGACAGGCGATGGGCGTCCTGATTCGCGGCCAAGCTGAATGGACTACCGTGCGACTTTATCGCCACGCCACTCAAGAAATCGAAGTTCATGTCATGTTTGAATTGATTGGTGGTGGCGAAGCAACGATTGATGAAGTCGAACTCCGAGTCTGGGAACCGGAATCGGCCGGCGAACAGCCAACGTTTCTGCCAGTTGCCGAGGCTGAACCGAAAGAATCAAAGAAACGTTAGTCTCTCCGGCCCTCTCCAACACTTCCCCTGCCCTGACAACATCGCTGCAGTTGGTATGATTTTGGGAACCACCCATTTCTCAGAGAGCCTGTCCGATGCAACAAGTGAAACTTTTCAAGAGTGTTGATACTGAATTGCCCGAAATGGAAAAGCAGATCAATCGCTGGATGCGCAAGAGTGGCGCCAGAATCCTTTCCATCGATAGCAACATGACCGCACAAGGCGGGACGAAAGATGGCCCACTCAACTCCTTTGCCGCGGGCGATGTGCTGCTTATCGTGCTTTATGAGATTGATACACCCGCAAGTTAACCGACGAAATCTTCTTTTTCGTAAATTTACGTGACATTTCACCAATCCATCTATTGCGGAAATTTCATACGAACCTTCTCGGACTGGCGAACGTCCTACCAAGAGATGCCATTTTCTCTCTTGCCCGGCATTTGACCGGGGAGAATAATGGTAATGTCGGTTCGCGATAACGCGTCGCGAAAGACCTTTTACGTACGAGGATCGGCTCTTTCTGGTTGGCACCCGGGCCGTGAGTCGTCACACCGATGATTTGAAAGGAGGTGAGCAAGTGGATGATTGCTGTACTAGCCAACGGGGTGGATCCCGTAGTTAAAGTCGGCGGGCCGATACTTCGGTAAGGCCACCCCACTCGCACATCGAATTGATTGCGAGCAAACAGCCCCGCTTGTCGAGACAACCTTGGTCTCGGCAGGCGGGGTTTTTATTTCCTCCTGTGTATTATGACGGTTTGTCGCGGCCACTTGCTTGCCAACGCACCTGTCTATCGTTCATCATCTTCTTTACTGGTCAATGGTCAACGACACTCGCCACTTCCCACAACTCAGGATTTGACTCCATGCTGCCCCTCGCCCGCCGCTTTTTCCTTCTCTCCCTCGGAATACTGTTGCTCATGTCGCTATCAAACGATTCCAGCATCGAGCAACTATCGGCTGCTGAGCCTGCCACTGCAGGCCAGCTTGATGTCTGGATTGGGACGAGCCAACGGAAGCCGAGTGAAGGGATTTATCATTGCACGCTAGACACAAAGAACGGCAAGATTTCTGACCCACAACTCGCAGCAAAGATCAGCGGACCAGGGTTTCTTGCATTACATCCAGATGGACACCACCTTTATGCGGTAGCCAAACTTGATGATGTGCCGTCTGTCGTGTCTTACCACGTCGTTCCGGGCAACACCTCGCCTTCACTGGAGTTTGATAACGCCTTACCCATCGCGGACGGTACTGCTGCACACGTAGCAGTAGAACCCACGGGTCGTACTCTGTTAACAGCTCAATACGGCGGCGGATCAGTGGCTGCGTTCTCGCTGAACCGAGATGGGTCGCTCAAAGAAGCGACCAACCTGATCAAACACAAAGGTGGCTCTCGCGCAGTACCGGGCCGCCAAGACTCGCCACACGCCCACTGGGTCGGATTCTCACCAGACAATCGCTTTGCATTTGTACCCGACCTCGGTTTGGATAAGGTCGTGATCTACAAACTCAATCCCGAGACAGCAGAGTTAACACCCCACGGCTACGGAAAGGTTCCCGCCGGCGGCGGACCTCGGCACATGAAATTTCACCCGAATGGCAAGATCATTTATGTCCTGAATGAACTTGCCTTGAGCGTCACCGTTTTCGATTACGATGCCGAAACAGGAACGATGACTGCGAAGCAGACCATTCCCACGATCGACCAGGCACTGCTGACGAAGGAACTCTTCAAGAGCGCATCCGAGATTCGAGTTCATCCCAGCGGCAAGTTCGTCTACTCGGCAAATCGTGGGCATGACACCATCACCGCTTTCCGGGTGAATGAAGCCAATGGCAAGCTGAGCGTGATCGAGGTTGAACCAGTACGGGGAGCTACTCCTCGAAACTTCAACCTGGACCCCTCAGGTCGCTGGCTGTTAGCCGCCGGTCAGGATTCCCACACGCTCGCATCATTTGCAGTTGACGGTGATACAGGCGAACTGACGTACAACCGTAGCAACGTCACCGCCCCGTCAGCAATCTGCGTACTGTTCCAGCACGAATAACCGGCAGCACGAATAACCGGCAGCACGAATAACCGGCAGCACG
>JAPKCI010000194.1 GCA_028823035.1 Rubripirellula sp. | reverse complement strand
CGTGCGGCGTTTACCCTTGCGGTCGGTCCACTGTGCAAACTGTTTCGCTTCACCCTTCACCGCGCGGGTGATGACCTTGGCGTCGGCCGGAATCGGCTTGGTGAATTGCTTTTTGAATAGCGTTCCCCTCGTGTTCATCTCCACGGGTCATCAAAGGAAAGTAAGCGCGACGGCGGCCGGTGATGATGCCGGTTTTCGGGAGCTACCCTAGCCGTCGCATGTGCATCATACCGTTTTGAGTTCATCTAATGCGACCGAGCTATCGGCCATCGTTTCGTCGGTATCCGATCAAGCGACCGCAAACGCGGCATGTCGATTGAATCCAGCCCGGCCGGTTCGTTGCCGGTTCGTTGCCGGCGTGTCGATGTAGTTGTTTGGGTTGTTGTGCGGCGTGCAGCTTGGCCGGAAGTGTGCCAGCAACACGGGCTTGTTGTCTCGAGCCAGCGCGACCGCTTCGGGCGGCACGTCGCCAGATTCAACGGTCAGTCGAACCCGCCCAGGTTCAAGACAAACAACCGTCACTCCTAGCGTGGACAACTCAGAGATGATGTCACCGGCGGTCATAATTCCACCGCCGATCCGGCCGTCGCTGATCCTGGGAGTGGGTTTGATGGGTTCGTTTCTGGTCGATCGCGATTCGATGTCGTGTTGTGTTCCCCCGACAACTCAGGGCCAGGCTCTGACCGAACCGGAGTTGACCCACCGAAATACCAGGTGCGTTGGCCTGCTGATCCCCAAACGTTAAACGTCATCGCCACCGGGGTCTGCTGAACCGCCAAGTTGTTCCGTCAGGTACGTGGAACCACCGGGATCGGAAGTGCCGCTAGGGTTGGCCGGTCCAACCAGCGGCAGCACTTTACATTCCATTTCCAAAGAGCAGGACGTAACACCGACGTCAGCGGCAAAGAGCCGGCGATTTTCGAGTGACTGAACGGTAAGTCTACGTTTACGAGTTCGTTTTCTTCGCATTGGATTGGCCCGTCATTTAGGGTGAAAATTGTTTTTTCACCCCCTGCAGTTCAGCCGTTGGGTCATCCGTCGCAGAAAAAACAAAAGACCCCGCAACTCTGGGTAGAGCAACGGGGCACAAATAGAAGTAACGTAAGTTTGGTTCAAAACTGCATTAAAAGGCAGGGATCGCAATTGCTTCGCGTCTGAACAGGTTAGGAATTGCGATGGCATCGGCTTGTTGATCACCGGAGCTGAGTAGATTCGGGATCGCAATTGCTTCGTGTCTGAACAGGTTAGGAATTGCGATGGCATCGGCTTGTTGATCACCGGAGCTGAGTAGATTCGGGATCGCAATTGCTTCATCGCCCAGAAGCACCATTACCTCATAGTCCGTGAAGCCCAAGTCAAGCAGCATCAGACAAGTCCACTCAACTTCGGTGTAGCCATTCCCTTTACCCCCTGAAATGTTGCCAACACCTGTATCGACAACCCAAACATCGCTGCGGTCTCCCACAGGAAATTCAGCGGAAGCCTTGGAAGCCTGAAGGCCGATGAAGCAGACAGCGATTGCGGTAAGTTTTACTAACATTTTCATTGGTTTCTCTTTCTTAAAAGAGGGGGCGTGATGTGTGTTACATCTGCCTAAGCGACAGCCGGCAAACTGTCAGGCGCAGAAAAAAAGAAAAACCCCGCTGCTCGGGGCTGAGCGACGGGCGGGACTGTATTAAGCAAAGGACGATTCGAGGCGAATTCCAACAGCCAGTTGCTGCGTAGAAATGTCCCGAAAGGGAGAACACCGCCCAAAACTGCGGACGTGTCCGTCCCCCGCTCTTTTCTTTTCCGGTGGGCTTCACAACATCTTTGGCGGACTTTTTGAGACGAACGTTTTTTTCTCTGCAGTGCTTTCACCAATCGATTCGGGACTGTTGAGGATCCCAAACTGGGCCGCTGGAAACGCGTCCAATCTGTGCTTAATTCTTTGAACCGATTCTGGCAGAAGCGTTCCATCAATTGCCGCGTTGCAAGGTCGTCAACACTCCAAAGCAATGGCGGATTCCCCACCAGACACCTAAAAAACGCTTGAACACACCCTTCGGAGTTAATTGCGAGACACGGGATGCCCGACCCTCCTCGTGGCATCCGCTGGGGGGATAAGCATTGCCTTAGACAGGTTTTGACTTGATAGGAGTGAAGTTCACCAAGCCAAACCAGCCACTTCTACTGTCAATTCGTGACGGGTGTTTTTTGATCGCTCATTCTATATTGCATTTCAATCGCATGAAGACATACCGGCCTGAATGACGGAGTGACGACCACAACTCCGGCGAGCGTAACCATTCCAATCGAAGCCTGAGGAGTTGTAATCATCGGCCGATTCTTCGACACTGATTCCCGTGAGAAACAATCACGTTTGAAACAACTCACTTTTACACATACAAACAAGCAAGCCCATCCATGGACTCCAGCCGACCCTCAATGCCACACCTGTCTCGTTGCTCATCGAGTCGTGTCACTACACCATTGGTCTGTGTCTCGCTACCAGGGTTGAAGCCGTCAATTTGGTGCAAGCTCGAGTACCTGAACCCCAGCGGATCAACCAAGGACCGCATTGCTCGCTACATCCTCACAAAAGCAATCCGCCAGGGCGAACTCTTAGCGGCGGGAGTCGTCGTTGAGGCTTCGAGCGGATCCACCAGTATCGCCATGGCACTGGCATGTGCTCAACTCGGTTTAACATTCGTTGCCGTGATGCCCGAAGGAGTGAGCAATGAGCGGGTGATGATGATTCGCGCTTATGGAGCAGAAGTTGAACTTACGGCCAAGTCGGATGGGATCGCAGGTGCGATCAACCGCGCAGAAAACATTTCAGCGGACCGCAACGCTTATTGGCCCAGGCAGTTCTCGAACGCGGATAACGCGAATGCCCACCGCAATGAAACAGCTCAGGAGATACTCAGTCAAATCGACACTGATTCCATTGACCTGTTCGTGAGTGGTGTGGGTACCGGAGGAACATTGGTGGGAGTCACCGAAGGATTACGAGATGCTGGATGCAATGTAACCCCGGTTCTGGCACGTCCAATTGATACAGGGGTCATGAGCGAGGTGGAATGCTCCAGCTTCAGCGGCCGGATACCCGGCGTTGTGGATGGTCTGTCTACCATTTTTGCCAACGCAAATTTCCCGACTCTGCAAGAAATCGAAGTCTCCGATGGGGAAGCCATCGAAGTGACACGCCAACTGATTCGTTGCGGATTTCCGGTTGGTCCCAGTTCCGGCTTGAATTTCCTGGCTTCAGTTCGCGCCATCGAACACCACTCCGCGGATTCTCCCACAGCGGTCACCGTTTTTCCTGACCGGATGGAGCGGTACTTTTCTACGGAACTGTTTGCTGATATTTAAAAACTGTTTGCTGAGATCTGAAACATCGTCCACGAGCGACTTCAGGTGCCTGACTCGATCACGAGACAGCAAACTTCACCAGGGACCAACTTCACCAGGGACCAAAGACAACGATTGAGGTCGAGGGGACAGGCGAACTACTTGGACTTGTCTCTCAAGAAGGCCGCTCGAACGCAGATCCACTTGACGCTCGAAGCCTGCAGTTCATTGATTCCGAACTGATCAATGGTGCTGAACGTCGAGGTCGTGGGCTGTTCGTCGATCTCGTAAACAACAAAACAATCGTTCGGATGCGTGACCGGGAATGTTTCGTCATGATGCCATTCTTCGGTGGGCATGCACAGATAGATAGGTTTACCGACCGTTGCCTTGCCCTTTCCCAGCGAGCTTTCGATGTCCAATTTCAGTTCGACGGAACCGCCATCGTGTATCTGATAGGCCGTGTAAATATCGAGACCTTCAGGGACTGCGTCCGGAACACCACTAGTGAGCAGTTGTGATGGGGAAATCAGAAATTCGGCATTCCCAATCTGCAGACGTTTACTGGAAGCACCACGCACCATGTCGAGTACGTCAACCTCTCGCTTTGGCTGTGGGGTTGCATCTTTGATGGCGAACCAGTTCATGTACGCTCGCGGGATTTTCACGGCCCGTTTCATCGCCCCGATTCCGCGACTGAAATAATCGGGCCCCTCGAGGCTGGATTCTTTCCGCTCGGAATCATAACGACTCTTCGTCTCCACGCCGTGCACGATAGTCTGAGCAGGTTTCACCCGAATCACTTCGAGAAAATCGACCGGACTGTGAGCAAATGACGCCGGACTGCTGGCTAAAGAACCAACCAACAAACAAAACGCGCCGAAAGATCGCAAACTACGGTTCATCATGATTCCCTACAGGCATAAAAAAGGCGTCAGACACAAGTGTGCCTGACGCCAGCGTTCGTAAAAATTCTCGCCAGAACTATTTCTTCTCTTTCGGAAGAAGTACGGTGTCGATCACGTGGATGACGCCGTTCTTGCATGCGATGTCTGCTTTGACAACTTTGGCTTTGCCAATGCTGACGGTTCCGTCTTTGACTTTGACGCCTACGGACTGACCTTGAACGGTCTTGGCTTTCTTGCCATCAAGCTTGACCACGTCTTTGGCCATTACCTTGCCGGGCACAACGTGATAGGTGAGGATGGCGATGAGCTTATCTTTGTTCTCAGGCTTGATGAGCTCAGCAACGGTTCCCTTTGGCAACTTTGCGAACGCTGCTTCTGTTGGTGCGAATACTGTGAAAGGGCCTTTGCCGGACAAAGTCTCAACTAAACCCGCTGCTTTTACTGCAGCAACCAGTGTTGCAAAATCCTTACTCGCAACCGCGTTCTCAACGATGGTCTTGTCGCATGTGCCGCAGCCAGCGGTAGCACTCTGTGTGCCAGCAGCCAAAACCACGAACCCTGCAGCAAGTGCCAAAAATGCTTTTTTCATTTCAATGATCCTTGTTTCTTTCTGGCCCACGTTTGGCAGGCCACACCATGTACTCGTATCGCTGGCGTGAGGATGCGAACAACTCGCTTTTTGACCTGCCAACGTTGCACTCTTGCGATGAAGCTTGAATTGACAAGTCGCCAAATCCAACTTCTCCAGAAATTTCCATGATGAACGTTGATTCTCGAAAAAAACTGATGAACGGAATCAGGAAAGTCGCCTCACAGTGCGGCATCGGAAAATTCAGGAGCAAAGTGTCCCCACAACTTCTCCACCGATTTCTGAGCGCTGGTTGCTGCTGCAAAGCTTGCTGGTTGCTGCTGCAAAGCTTGCTGGTTGCTGCTGCAAAGCTTGCTGGTTGCTGCTGCAAAGCTTGCTGTCTCGTAGCACCGAAGGCTCGCACCATGCAGCTATCGGACGCCCAGCACCTGAGCCATTTGCTCAGCACCTGAGCCATTTGCTCAGCACCTGAGCCATTTGCTCGACGGCAAGCATTCCCTGATGATGTCCGCTCAGGCATCACTGGCTTAAAGTTACAGGCAAGACTCGCAACTCAGCGGTCTGCAACTTCGGGATTGCCCGGTGCTGCCTCAAGTTCTCGCCCGCCATGGCGGTGAGCAGGATCTGCAGAGGGTCGCCATGCGAGACCAAAAGAACATGCTCATTTTGATACTGCTGTTCTGTTTGCCAGATCAAGGTTTGCATCCGATTCGCAACAGCAGCAACGCTTTCAACCTGATCCCTGGAAACCATTGGGTCGACGGCATCCTGCTGCCAGACCCCGAGATAATGATCACACGACAATCCCTCCCAGTCCCCGAAATAACGTTCCCTCAGCAGCGGGCTCAATTGAATCTCAAGCTGCAATTGCCCCGCCACAATGGTCGCTGTCTCACGCGTTCTCAAAAAATCCGAAGCCAACACGATCGTCACGGTGGAAATCTGTTTCCAACGGTGTTGCAGCATTGTGTTCACCTGAAGTTGCCCGGTGTTGGTCAGACCGAAGTTCTCAAGCCCGAAACGCGGATCACTGACGATGACATTTTGGTCATTTGCAACACTTCTGCCATGACGCAGCACACTGTAATTATTACTGACCCCTGCTGAAAAATCGATATTTTCCGGTGCATTGGGGACTGCTGACATGTCAGGCTTCGCTCCAGTTCGATTCCAGCTCACTTATCAACGAACTTGACGTTGTGTGAAGTCGGAAAATCAAGAAATTACGCCGTTAGACGGATCAACTATCGCTTCGAGATCTTGGCCGTCGCTGAGCAAGCAATCAGCGTTCTTTCCCGGAAAAGATGTAAAATCACTGTAATCTGATCTCGAAATCATCGTCGCAAACCGTGTCAACAGTTTAAGATAGGGCAAAAATGCGGTAAAAAGATTACAATCGACGGTAACAATTACTGACTTTGTTAGCAATTTGCTGTGGATAACCTGCTCGGCAAAGCGTTCTGAAGGGATCAGAGTCTTTGTTCGCTTGCAGTTTCTCGGTGTACACCCCTCGGGTTCAGCCACTGCGGCGTAACTAGGGTTACTTTTCTAATCAACTTTCCATGTTGGATGCCGATTGGTGACCGCTGAGAAGTGAAACGAGCCTATAGGGAAATAAAAAAGTGCGAACAATGGTTTTAGATTTGGATAACCAGCAATCTCCGACGACCGAGCTATCGGAAAAGAAGATCCTCATCGCTGACGACGAACCAGTCACTCTCCGCATGTTCCAGCGTTATCTGGAATTGGCGGGCATGCAAACGGTGACTGCAACGAATGGCAAGGAAGCGATCGAGAGGATGACTCAAGACATCCAAGTCGCGGTTCTTGATTTGAACATGCCAGGGATGTCGGGTCTGGAGTGCATGCGAAAAATCCGAACTGAATATCCCACGACTGAGATTCTGATTATCTCCGGGGTTGGTCAGATTTCGGATGCTGTAGCTGCCATGAAAGCCGGGGCTTGTGAATTTGTCACCAAACCTTGTGAACAGGAGGACATGGTCGCAAGAGTGGAACAGGCACTTCGCACAGCCAAGATGGCGCGTGAGAATCAGCAATTACGAAGGCTTGTTGAGCAGCCTTCATCAAGCAACGATTTTGCTGCTACAACCGACGCATCCCGAACCCTCCTGACAAAGATCACCAAACTTGCGGAGCTCGATTCAACGATACTTCTGACCGGGGAGAGCGGCACCGGCAAAACGACCATTGCACGAATGATCCATAACCTCGGGCCACGATCCGGAAAAGCATTTGTAGCCGTCAATTGCGCGTCCCTGCCACGTGATCTGATCGAAGCCGAGTTATTCGGTCATGTTAAAGGTGCCTTCACCGACGCTGCGGAAGATCGCCCCGGACGGGCAGAGATCGCGGATGGTGGGACTCTGTTTCTGGATGAAATCGGTGACCTGCCCCTGGAACTCCAGCCAAAGCTTCTGACTTTCCTACAGGAAAAAACGTTTCAGAGAATCGGAAGTAACAAAGAGGTCGCAGTTGATGTCCGGGTCATCTCAGCGTCACATCAGAACCTCACTGGTTTGTGCGATGATCGACGGTTTCGCCCTGACCTTTACTATCGTTTGAATGTTCTGAAACTGCACATCAATGCTTTGCGGGAACGGAGGGGCGATATCCCCACCTTGGCGGAAGCGATTCTGGACCGAATCGCCAAGCGTCGAGGGATTCAGAACATCATTCTGACACCCAAAGCGTGCCAGTGCCTGCTAAGTCACGATTGGCCAGGAAACATTAGAGAGTTGGAAAACATTCTCGAGCGGGCTTCCGCGTTTTGCGAGCACAATCGAATCGAAATTGAGAATCTGGACCTGAACTCCACACTCGTCAACGCAAATCAGGATACTGCCTCAGAACCAAAAAATTCCTTTGCAGGACTCACGCTTAAGGAAATAGAAAAACGTGCTTTAATCGAGACTCTTGAGGCAGAAAAGGGCAACAAGGCCATGGCGGCTCGCCAATTAGGGGTCAGTGAAAAAAGCATCTACAACAAACTGCGGCGATTCGGATTATTCGACGACTTCAAATCCTGAACAAAAACAAACGCTTGTCCAACAGTGAGTCCAGTATTTCGGCAGCAGAGATTTGGAAACGAACTCTGATCGACAACTCGCAGGGAGCGGTTTTCCTGATCGATGAGTTGGGTGTTGTACTGGAATTTAATTCCGACGCAGCAGATCTATTCGGAGTAACAAAACAAGCAATCATTGGACGACCAATCGAGGACTACATTTTTTCCCGGTCGACAATCGAGGAAACCCGCAAGCCGCCAACCTGGCGAAACCGACCCAATGCCGCCAGTTCACCAAAGGTCTCGCTGATACTTGACGGCAAGCGTGCCGATGGCAGTGAGTTCCCTTTAGAACTGCGAATCACCGAGGTGGCTCTTCAAACGCGACCGGTCTATCTGGGCCACTTTCGCGACTGCTCACTTGCCTGCAACACAGATACATCCCACGACCGCTCTGCTGTATCCCAACCGCTTGGCAAATCCCAACCCGATGGCGAAGAAGCGTGGTGCCGATCCGTGACCGAGTCCCCGTTGCTGATGGTTTGGAAATCAAACGCCAAGGGAGTGGTCGAATGGTCCAACCAGGCCTGGACAAAATTCACTGGCATTCCACTCGACCAACAGGTAAATCATCAATGGCAAACATGCATCCATCCAGATGATCTGAACTCACTGATCCCGACGGATGGGAAAACGAACGCTGATTTGCCAGCCCATGCCAGCGAATTTCGCTTACTCAACCACGACCACTCATTCCATCGAGTCTTCGGCCATGTAGAGCCCGTCAGAAATCACGAAGCTGCCATTACCGCATACCACGGTGCGTGTTTTGAAATCATGGCGCCTGCCAAAGCACCAGATGAGCCACCATTCGCCGTTGAGCACCAGATTGAATTCGATCATCAGACAATCCGAGATTTGTTCGACAATGACAGGGATTCACTGTCTGAAATTGCAAAATTGTTTGAAAACACCTGTGAAGAATCAATGAGTTTCCTTGAAGTGGCGTTCAAACAACCTGACCAGCAAATGTTGTTCAACACAGCACACCGGCTCAAAGGCGCGGTAGCCAACATGAAAGCACCTCAGGTTCTGCAACTGTGTCAACAACTCGAAACTGCGATTCAAGACGCCGACATCGTGGGTGCAGAAAAACTCAGCCAAGACGTTACCCGGCAAATCTCGCGACTCAGAGCCGCAGTCAGGGAACAGTTCCTGAGTTGAGTTTCCCCAGCGTCTCGCCTCAAACTATCGCCTGTAAAAAACGGGATTCTGGAAGCGGAAGCGTCTAGCTCGAACGCCGAGTCTGATCAAACGGCCTGCTCACCAGGCTCTGCGCCGCCCCCAAGCTTGCCCCCAAGCTTGCCCCCAAGCTTGCCCCCAAGCTTGCCCCCTGGCTTGCGGATCGATTTGCAGACCAAGACAATCCACACTCAGGCGATCGTGGCTAATGAGTTATCATGCAACCCCAGCCTGTTGCGGGTGCTGCTATGACGCAGAACATTTTCGGGCTGTCGAAATGTTGGACGCTGCCATCAAGAGGATCATGTGACCAAAGAAACTCATGCCGTGAGTAAACCTGCGCTGGATCCTGTCTGTGGGATGGAGGTTGATGTCACTCCGGACTCGCTGAAAGCCGAACATGAACAAACGGTTTATCACTTTTGTTCCAACAGTTGCCGAACCAAGTTCATTAACCACCCTGAACAGGTACTTCTGAATCGGCAGCCGCAAACAGGCACCCATGAAACACAAGATTCACAACCCCACTGTTGCGGCGGTAACCGGGAAGTCGAAGAACCAAAATCCACCAGTCCGACGCTGGCTGATGCACGTCAGATTGGCGTCTATACCTGCCCAATGCATCTAGAGATCGAGCAGCAGGGTCCTGGCATTTGCCCAATCTGTGGAATGGACCTTGAAGCTAAATTCATCGAACTAGGCAACGAATCGGAGGATCAACAATACCAACACATGCTGAACCGGTTCTGGATGGGAATATTGTTCTCTGCACCACTGATGTTGGGGACGATGGGACCCATGTTCGGTCTGCCCGTTGCGAAGTGGATGTCACTGGGTTGGACACAATTCGCGTTGGCAACACCTGTCGTCTGGTGGGCGGGATGGCCCTTACTGGCTCGCGGCTTCCAGTCCTTCCGTTCAAGAAATCTGAACATGTTTTCGCTGGTCACCCTCGGGAGTTTGGCCGCGTATCTATTCAGTGTGCTGGCATTGTTACTACCAGGCATGATCCCGAAAGACTTTCTCGATGACGGTAGCCCACCATTCTATTTTGAAGCTGCTGCTGTGATCATCACATTAGTTCTGCTGGGGCAGGTCATGGAGTTGCGTGCCCGCCGGAGCACGGGAGGAGCCATTCGCGAGTTGATGCAACTGGCCCCCGAAAAAGCCTGCCGCTTGAGGGATGGCGTAGAAACGGAGGTTCCACTGGATCAGATCACACGGGGCGACCATCTGCGTGTGCGTCCCGGCGACAAAATCCCGGTAGACGGAACCATCATCGATGGCGACAGCTACGTCGATGAAGCAATGCTAACCGGGGAACCACTGCCAGCATCAAAAAAGAGGGGTGATCGAGTCATCGGTGGTACGGTGAATCAAATGGGTTCATTCATCCTGCAGGCAACCGGAATCGGCAACGAAACGGTCCTGAGTCGGATTGTCCAGATGGTGTCAGAGTCACAAAGAAGCCGAGCCCCGATTCAAAATCTGGTTGATCGCGTTGCTGTATTTTTTGTCCCAACTGTCATCATTGTTTCCTGCTGTTCGTTCATTGGCTGGTTGTCTCTAGGGCCCGACCCCCGATTAGCTTATGCCTTTGTCGCCGCCGTCACGGTTCTGATCATTGCCTGTCCCTGTGCTCTGGGCTTGGCGACACCGATGGCAGTGATGGTGTCTGTGGGACGCGGTGCACAGGAAGGTGTTCTGGTCAGCAGTGCCGAATATCTTGAAAAAATGGCTCAGGTTGACACGGTGCTCGTCGACAAGACAGGGACCCTGACCACAGGAAAGCCGACTGTCACAGGCGTTACATTGCTAGGTCCGTGGCAGCAACGTGAGGTGCTTGCCATGGCTGCTGCTGTCGAAAGGCTCAGTGAACATCCCGTCGCCCGGGCGATTGTGGGTTCCTCGCCAGCAGAGGACCAACAGACATTTTCTGCAAGTGACTTCAAGAGTTTCACTGGTGATGGGGTTCAAGCATGGATCAATGATCAACGCATCCAACTTGGAAAGGCGTCGTGGCTGGCAAGCCAGAACGTCAACAGTCTTGCAGCAGCAGAGACACTCGCCAGTGATCACCAACGATCTGGAGGTACCGTCGTGTTCATGGCAATTGATCAGCAACTTGCAGGTCTGATCTTCATTGCTGATCCGGTCAAGGAAAGCAGTCCAGCGACACTAAAAACGCTTAGAAATCTTGGTATTGAGATCGTAATGTTAACGGGCGATACAGAAACAACAGCCCACGCGGTTGCCAAGCAACTTGGGATTGAGCGTGTGCAGGCTGGCGTTTCACCCACCGACAAACACAAATACGTGACTCGTCTGCGGAAGCAGGGCCATGTGGTAGCCATGATCGGGGACGGCATCAATGATGCGCCTGCATTGGCCGAGGCTGATGTGGGTATCGCGATGGGAACAGGGTCTGGCGTGGCCATCGAATCAGCCGGCATCACGTTGGTCGGTGGTGATTTGGGTGGAGTCGTCGTCGCGAGGAGACTGAGTCAGAAAACCATGCGGATCATTCGCCAGAATTTGTTCTTCGCCTTCGCCTACAACATCATCGGTCTGCCCATTGCAGCAGGTGTCCTATTCCCGCTGTTCGGCATTCTTCTGAGTCCCATGTTGGCAGCCGCAGCAATGAGTTGCAGCAGTGTTTCGGTGATTGCCAACTCACTCAGGCTACGGTCGACTTCGCTGTCCAGGTCGACCCTGTCGTCGTCTTCGTCGCCGCGTGAGTGAGCGAGAATGCAAGACCGGAAAAGTGGGCTGCTGACGATCGTCCCAGTGTTCGAGTCCCAGTGTTCGAGTCCCAGTGTTCGAGTCCCAGTGTTCG
>JAPKCI010000478.1 GCA_028823035.1 Rubripirellula sp. | reverse complement strand
TCGAAAACCACTGACCACTCGAAAACCACTGACCACTCGAAAACCACTGACCACTCGAAAACCACTGACCACTTGCTCGGTTCAGGTCGGTCGATGACTGGGGCATGGGAAGGTTGATTCCATGCGGTTTGTCGATACCAGTGTTTGAGAGACGCTGCAGGGGGAACTCACTGGGATTGCGGTGCATCTGAACCCGCGGGCGAATCGCCTCCAGCCTGCGGGTCACGCGGCTCGGTATCTTCGTCGGTCTGCGGAGAACCGTCTCTGCCCAATTCGGAAAGTAACGCCTCGACGAGAACACGCAGTGATTCACTGGGATCATCCTGCGTGACGTCCTGCAGTTCGGTCGCGATCTGTCGACACAAATCTGCAAGCAGAACACCCCATGCTTGTCGCTCGTCAACTTTTGAATGTCGATGCCAGTGACCAAGATTCAAATTACAGCACAATCCACGCTCTGCGATCCAGCCACGGATCATTTCAACAGAAAATTCGTCTGTTTCCACCTCGGGTGGTGGAGAGAGGGGTTTTCGATGATCCGTCATTTCCAGTTCTCCGTTCCATTGTCCTTCCCGTCAGGCCAACGGAATGCATGGTAAGCCACTTGAATTGCGGTTCGTGCCAGCCACCCGTTTTTACCCTAACGGTGTGCACTTCGAATAGTGGTTTAACGTCATTGCTCGCCATTTTCGTCCACTCAAACAGACTGCTTTTTCCGACAAGACCTGACTCTCAGCCGGATCGTGACGGCCGGAAACCCACGCACTCGGTCTGTCATTGCCACGACCTGACGTAAGTAGCCGCCCATGCCATTACCGAAATGGGCAATTCACAAGTTGTCAAAATGTCACAATTTGCGATCAGAATACCCAAGGACTCCGCCAAACCAATACCTGCCTGGCAACCGACGAGGGACAAAACGCCAAACAACGCCCCGTGGCAAAGCAAGCCGTGGCAAAGCAAGCCGTGGCAAAGCAAACCGCGTTATCGATGACTGCTCAAAGGTTGTCTGTGGTTGGTGTTCCTGATTCTTCTTCTGTCGTTTCTGTTGCCAAAGACTCCACTGCTCGCCGACGCACTCGCTGCCAGTGGTGAATGCTCACTCGACCTGGAACGCCAAACCTTGGAACGCCAAACCTTGGAACGCCAGAGCATGGAGCGTCAGAGTCAGCTGGCTCGGACGTACCGCCTATTTGGCGACCGGCCTGAGCCGCGTCATCGCCCCAGCAGTTGAATGTCTGATGCGTACTGCAGGGCAGTTGACTCCGTAATGCGGCCCTGCCGCAAAAGTTCGCCAAGTGATTCGTCAAGGACGACCATCCCGTCTTTTCGACCGGCAAGGATGGCGTTATCAAGGTTGTCGATACGGCCAGTTCTCAGCCCAGAGGCGACACCCTGACTCCTCAACAGCACTTCGAGGGCCAATTCCCTGCGTTCACCCGGGACGGCGTTTGGCAACAGATGTTGGCAAACCACCGCTCGCAACCCGGAGGCTAACATCGCGAAGATTTCATATTGAGTGTTTGACGGAAACAGATCAACCAACCGGCTGATCGCACCTTTTGCGTCTCGTGAATGCAAGGTGGTCAATACCAGATGACCTGTCTCAGCTGCACTTAGCGCCATTTGCGCTGTTTCCAGATCCCTTATCTCACCTACCAGAATGATATCGGGATCCTGGCGAAGAGCGTACTTCAACCCCGAAGCAAAGCAACGCACATCCCTGCCAACTTCGCGCTGCGTAATGACGGAGGTACCGATGGTTGGAAACAGAAATTCGACGGGGTCTTCGATTGTCACGACCCTCTTGCCACCCTGCTTGGCGAGTCTCTCAAGGATCATCGCCATTGATGTTGTTTTACCCGATCCTGTCACTCCTGAAAAAATGACCAATCCATTCCGAAAAGATGTGATTTTGTCGCAAAGATCGATTGGGAAATGATTGGATTCCAAATCCGGGATGACGGACGGGATTACACGGATACACGCACCGGGTGATTCTTCATTGAAAAAAAAGTTGGCTCGAAATCTTTGACAGACATTTGCGCCGGCCTGGCCATCTAGTGCTGATTCTGTGAGCGTGAACGCAAAATCAACATTTCTCTCGCGTACAAACGTTTCGTAATCACTCGGCGTACAAATGGACTTCAAGGCCCTCTCAACCTCCTCGCTGCTGAGTTTCCCTGCACTCATTGGCACCAATTCGCCATTTTCACGACGTGTCGGCGGGTAGCCAGCTACCAGATGCACATCGGATGCGGCAAGCGATGCGGATTGCAGCAACCATTCCCTTACGTTCGACACTCAATCCTCCGGCAGCAGCTTGATTCGTACTTAACAACATTAGAGAACGCAGGTTGAAAACCCGGTCGCAGCCCGTGGGAACAAAAGTCCAAGAAGAGCTTGTCTCTGATCGAATATCAACACAGCAATTTCAACACAGCAAGTTTCAACACAGCAATTTCAACACAGCAATTTCAACACAGCAATTTCAACACAGCA
>JAPKCI010000193.1 GCA_028823035.1 Rubripirellula sp. | reverse complement strand
CTTTGCGGGGATTCGACAGTGCGCCTCCGGGTAGTAGCGATTCCCAAACCTCTTTGGCGGCAATCGCAAAAAAGAGTGCCATCAGTATGTCGTTGATGATGAACTGAATGGTCAGGCCATGATGACTCGAGTGTCCTTTCTCATGAGTTTGGTCAGCGTCATCGGCAACCGTGTCATCGGCAACCGTGTCATCGGCAACCGTGTCATCGGCAACAGCGTCATCGGCAACAGCGTCATCGGCAACAGCGTTATTCACTGTGGCGGCTTGTTCGTCTTTGCTATCAGATTCGTCTTGATGGTCACTCCACAGTGAGCTCAAGTCAAAATTGACAAAGCGGGTATAGCTGGTTTCCGGGGGGACACCAGAAACCTGTTGGTCTGGCGCAGTCGACGTGGAAATCGGTGGGGCGAGGTTCGCCCAGACCAGCGCGAGAATTGCACCTGCAATTAGCAAAAAGGAATTATCAATCAGCGTGCGGACGAGGCCGCTTTTTTGTTTGTGTCCGGTCATATTCCGCAGTCTGGAACATCAAGTATGGAGAATGATATAGGCACCCTGACGCAGAGAAAGCGTGGGGTATCGCCATGAAGACTGGGAATATAGTGCTTGAACGCAAAGTTTGTGAGGTCACCTCTAGGCAACTTCGTTGCTGGATTGAAGGGAATAATCGATCCGAGGTTCGGGTAATACCGCTGATTGCGATATAGCCGCAGCGGTCACGGTGCTTCTGGCAAGAGTACGCGGCACCCATTGACTGCGTTTTGTCGGCAGGAAAGGGGACGGCACAGAGCCGCTTGACTGGCAACCAACGGCCAAAACACCGGTTGCCGGGCTTGCCTTGTCTGCTGACATTGTGCCAAGTGGGTTTTGTCAAAAATTCTATTATTTGGTCCGGGAAAAATTGGCTGGTGCGGTCAGGGTTTCCATGAACTTGATGATCGCAGAACGATCACTGTGGGAAAGATTCAGGAATCGATCACGGGTTCCAGCACCTTCGCCGTCGTGCATGCTAATGGCTTCCAGCAGTGTGGCCGCTCGACCATCGTGCATGTAGGGTGCCGAGTCGCGGACGCCCCACAGCGGCGGTGTTCGCCACTCTTGCATGTGATTCGTTGGCTCGATGTGAATTCGCACATAGTCGATTTGTCTGGTCTCAATGATCTCGTTGTTCTGCTCAGTGATATCAACCGTGAGAGTGTCTTTGCCCGAGGCCAAGCTTTGATTCTGGGCGATTTTCTTTGATTCCGTTCTGTTGGTTTGAGTCTTGTTCGTGGATCTTTTTGATTGCGAACCCGTCAGGACGAACCTCATGAGCGTATTTGGTTGCTGAGGGTACCTGAACTCGTAATTGTACGGCGTGTACCGGATATTGGTTTGTCTGCGTGTTATTGGCGACAGATCCATCATTGCAGTTGAGCCCCTCGAAAAAGAGCTGTTCCTTGACTTGGCACCACTCATGACTGAAGTACCGCCGTAGTACACAGTGGTCATCGCATCATCATAGAATTTTGTCTCAACACTGTTTGTGGTGACGCGACGGTTGATTCGACTGACCGGTGTGGTCCTGGTAATGTACGGATCAGCTGGATTCAAATCGATCGATTCGTATCCCATGTCATGTAACAACAAGTCACTGTACAGACCTTGTGCCGGAGCCACGTTGGGCACATGACAAACAGCACATCCAACGAAAGCGAAAAGCTGCTCACCGCGAAGAGCAGCGTGACGTGTCTCTAAATCTTGGGGAAGTCTGCGAGATGGAGCCGGCAGGGCAGACATGAATGCCGTCATGGATCTGATTTGATTGTCCGAAATGTCGCTAGTTGGATTTCGGTACCCGGGCAGAGTTGGGTCGATCGGTTGGGGTTTGCGTGACGTCTCTAAACCGACTTCAGCTGCACATGCTTGATCGCAAAAATCCTGTAAAGTGGCGACGTTTCCTCTCCAGCCAAATCTTCCGTAGCGTCCATCGGGTAATGTTGCAGGACGTCCGCTGATCTCTGGATGCTTTTCTTGTGCCCGTGCCAATTCCTTCAGTTGTTTCCATGTGACCTGATCGATCAAGCCGCTGCCAAAAAGTGGAGTGGTGTTGCGTTGAAACATTCTGGCATGAATGAAAATCTTGTATTTACCGTTTTGCGCTGCATAGGTGATTGGAGTCGAGTTTGCATGACGGACTTCTTCAGCATTGACTGGTCCGCCTGCTTCGCTGAACTCGGCTGCCACGTTTCTCATGATTGAGTCGCGAAATCTTGCAAACATTGGTGTGCCGCCGTGATGTGAAACGGCATACGTGTTGACCACCCTTCCCGCTGAGTCAACAAATCCCGGGTGAAAGCCACGGATTGATTTCGCGACCACATCGTCATTGATGTGCCCTCCGGTGATCCGCATCTTCTCGATGCCGATCGATTTCGCATTGAACCGTGCATCACCACTACCGCCAACGCCACCCTGATGATGGCATGCGACACACGACTTTGCGTTGTGGAGTGGTCCCAAGCCATCACTACCCAATCTTGGGTTTCGACTTGGCCATTCTCGCTCAAAGAGTTCCTTGCCCTGTTGAATACGCTGTTGAATGCGCTGTTGGTCGATCGCGTTTGGGCCCACAGCCGTTACGGGCTTGCAGGTTCCCAGTATTGGTGCCGCGATCACCGTGATGGTAAAGATCGTCGCCAGCGGTTGCCTCATGAATGACTTGGTCATCAGGTTTCCTCTTTCTGAAAAGGTTTTTGGGCAGACTTGTCAGTTGTCTTGGCTCTTCTCAATAAACCCAGAAACCGCGACGGAGGATCATGCTCGCGAATGATCTGGGGGAGGCGATTGTCGGGAGAGACAAGTAGGTAACGAACCATAGAAGGTGAAACACAGTTGATCGGTCGGAACTCACGTTGTCGGATGAGTTCTGTAAGTTGCTGCGGAGTTACTACACGAAATGGAAATAAAGTAGCCATCTCATGCGTCGTTTTCCATGATGTTCCACGGCGACTTTTCGGGGCAGTTGTGGGAGGCCACGGCACGCGCTGAAGATGGCTGGGAGATTCGATCGCCAATACCAAGGGGCCAATCTTACTCTGTTCATCGAACCAGGCCAGCAACTCCGTTTGATCGCTTCCAGTTGGGATCGCGTACTGCTCCCACAGTAGTTCAACGAAGATCTGCCAATCCTTCTGGACATCCATCCCGACGATGAAGGGCAGAACGGCCTGGCACCAGGGATAGCGCGACTCAGAATGTTGCTCAAGAATTACCAGACGTCGGGCATCCAAGTCCGTGGATAATCCGAACCGCGTTTTGACATCGTGGATGTAGGTCGGTTGCAGTGCTAGAAACGGTTTCTGAAGCCGGGTCAATGTCGACATCGGTGTTGCTGCACCTTCAAGAACCAAGGCTCTCGCATTCGCGGCGGTTTGCGCAAACTCCTGGAGCTTCAGATTCCACAGGCGGCCAATCCTTTGCTTGCTGCGTTGAACAATTGCCTCGGTTATTTGGTGTGGATCTGAATCGTTCAAATCGAGAAGCGTTTTCACTTCCTGAGCATCTTCGAGTAGGGTTAGCAGTTCATCCTCATCGGGGATGCCTGTCGATAAAGCAAGCAGTTTGTAATTGCTGTCACAAATGACGAGGACAACGCGGGCAGGTGAATTGATCGCTGCACCACCCGACAATTCAGACGGAGTACCAGCAAAGATCGACTGAAGACGCAGTCGGTGCTCAATATCCGGTCGGGACTTAAGAATCAGCTTGCATGTGTGCTCAAGGTCCCTCGTGCACCAACCGTGATGAGCCACTTTCTCTAGTTCATTTGAAGGCTGTACACCGGCGGGTGCTGCCCTATCAATGAAAGCATCATCATTCGTAATCAGCAACAGAACGAGAGTCTCGGATGTTTGCTCGTGAGAGACGGGCGTGAACGCCGTTTGCCACACTAGCTTTGGCTGCTTTGTCGGATCGGCTCCGGAAAGCCCCGTTGAAACGCATGCCTGAAGTAGAAACGGACCGAGGATGAGCAAAGTACGCATCACTGTCACCGATTAGATAAGAGAAGAACACGGCAAACATGACCTTGATCCTAGCAGTTTTTGAGAATCCGGTCAAGTAAAATTACCGACTGCGTCAACGAAGGTGACGTTGTAGTTGCAGTCACAGTGAGGCGTTGATGATTCTTTTGGCAGCGGAATAAGCTAAAAGCATGACTGTTGCATTGGGGTTTCCATGCGTCAGGCGTGGCAAGATGGAAGCATCAGCAACCCATCCTTGCTCGGCCCCTCGGATGGAGAAATTTGGTGTGATGATCGAATCCGACTCTGAGCCCAGAGGACATGTACACGCGGGGTGATACAAGGTTTGAGAATAGCGGGCGATCGCCTTTTCCATGTCCCGCGACGTGTCACGGCGCTTGCCAGGGATCGACTCGGATACGATCCACTGCGATAGACTTGTGTCCTGGACCAGCCGCCTTGCCAGTTCGATCCCTTTGATGGTTGTGTTCAGGTCATCGGGTTCTTCGAGATAGCGGGCATCAATTCTTAACGGTGCGCGAGCATCGCTGGCCGTGAGTTGAATCTGACCCGTCGATTGTGGTTGGGTCGAACTGACTCCGATTGTCATGAATGCATGTTCTGCTTGTCTTGGATGAGTCAGGTAATGCGTGGGTGTGACATGAATCTGGATCGTGTTGTTTTGGAATAATCCACCGCATTCGGCGAGGTTGGATGCGAGCGGACCTGAACCCATGGTTTGCCATTGTGCAATATTGCGGGTGGAAGAGCGGGTTGGAAAGCGTCCGGACTTGACTTGAAAGATGACGGGCATGATCAGGTGATCTCGAAGATTGTTACCAACAAGGTCGGTGTCGTGGCGCAAGTTGATCCCGAGTTTGTTGAGTTGGTTCCGAGGGCCAATCCCGCTACGCATCAGAATGGCAGGTGTCGCAATGGAACCTGCGCAAAGAATGACCCCTTTCCTGGCGTGGATTGAGTTCACGCCATGTTTGTCCAGTGTTTCCACGCCGATGATCCGGTCGTCTTTCCAAATCATCCGATCGACCATTCCCCGCCGTATTTGAATGGAACCGTTCTGGCGTCCCGCGGTGAGGAGGTCCGCAGGATTCCAGCGGCGACCATCGCGATTCAGTCGCGCATAAGCCATTGGCGAGGCGTCACTCCACTGGGCCGTTGCTTTGAGAAAGCGGTGGGACGACTCACTGAGCCAAGCGGGGTGTTCCGGACGGGTCAGTTCGGTGACTTCACGAAAATCCGCTTGGAGTTCCGGCAAGGTCCATTGGCCACCGCTGGCAGCAACCAGCATTTCCAAGTCCATTTGGGTCGGAGGAAACCAGATCATGGCGTTGATACGACTGCTGCCACCAAGGCCTCGTCCGCGTGGCCACCGCAGCGAGCGATTCGCAAGTCGATGAGATTTTTCGGTCGTCAAGTTCCAGTCTTCACTGGAACCGAGCAAATGCAGCCATCTGGCGGGACGTTCACGGTTGATCAGGGGAGCCGGTTCGCCAGCAGGTTCGATGACAGTGACCCGGTTCCGTACCGTGCCGGTTGCTCGGGCCAGCTGACAAGCGACCATGCAGCCCGCTGAACCCGCTCCAACGACAATCCAGTCTTGCTCATTCATCCTTGATCAGGCTCTTGGTTGTTGACGTTCTTTGCAAAGGTCAGCATTGTTTTTAAGGTCAATGGTCGATCACGCGTTTGTTGATTACGATTTGCAAATCGGTGCCGCAACCGTGCGGCGTTCCTGCCATCCTTCACTGCTGATTGTTATGACCGCATCTGCCAGTTCAAAGACACCCTACCGTTTCAATCTGCTCGCTACGGCTCCGCCGGACTCAATTTTGGGCCTCACGGAGACGTTTTTAGCCGATACGAACCCCAATAAAATGAACCTCAGCGTGGGTGTGTACAAGGATGCCACCGGTCAGACGCCGATTTTGAGGTGCGTTAAAGAGGCCGAGCGTCGGCTTGTCGAGGGAGAGGTTACCAAGGGTTATTTGCCCATCAGCGGTGTCCCGGAGTACTGCGGTCAGGTCGGTGAGCTGATTTTCGGCGGTAATATCGACCCTTCGCGGATTGCCACCTTGCAAACTCCGGGGGGTACGGGTGGACTTCGCATTGCTGCGGGATTCATCGCTGGACAACTCTCATCCATTCGATTGTGGACTCCCAATCCAACGTGGGCGAACCATCTTCCGGTGTTTGCTTCTGAGGGGGTGCCCATGGAATCCTACCGCTATCTGGCGGCTGATCGAACCTCTTTCGATTTTGAGGGCATGGCTGATGATCTACAGAATAACGCCAAACCGGGTGATGCTGTCCTGTTGCACGCCTGCTGTCACAATCCCACGGGAGTCGATCCTACGCCCGAACAATGGGCTGATATTGCCCAAATACTGGCGGCGAAGCGACTGTTGCCTGTGATTGATTTTGCGTATCAGGGATTTGGCAAAGGGCTACAGGAGGATGCTTCCAGTATTCATGCGATTCTGAAAGCGAACGCAGAAGCGATTATTTGTAATTCGTTCTCAAAAAACTTTGGCCTCTACAGCGAACGGGTTGGTGGCTTGACGCTTGTCGCGGCGGATGCGTCTGCTGCAACAGCAGCTATGAGCCAGTTGAAAAAAGTCGTCCGCTGCAACTACAGCAATCCACCCCGCCATGGTGCTGCGATCGTCTCAACCATTCTCGGCGATGAGACTCTCACCGAGATGTGGCATGATGAGCTCGCTGAGATGCGGACTCGCATCCATCAGTTGCGAGCACAGTTTGTTGAAACGATGAAGACCAGTGGATCCGGTCATGATTTCTCGTTCCTGCTGCCACAGAATGGCATGTTTTCCTACAGCGGTTTAAATCAGATGCAGGTAGACCAGCTAAAGAACCAGCACAGTATCTATATCGTGGGAAGTGGCCGGATCAACGTGGCCGGCATGAACGAAGACCGCATGGGGCAACTCTGCTCGGCCGTCGCAGACGTCATTGAGAACTGAGCGATTTTGCGAGATAGCGATTTTGCGAGATAGCGATTTTGCGAGATAGCGATTTTGCGAGATACAGTGCTAAAGTAACAATTCTGCAGTAATGAGTCTGAAGTCACAGTGGAAACGTCTTGCTGTCGTCAGTGCTGCCTGCTGCTAAGTTTTTGCAGGGCTTCCGCCTCCGCTTTGGGGTCGTACTTTGGGTTTGATTTGGTCGGGACCGGTGCGCTGATCTGTTTCCGCCACTGCTGCAACTCGAGGTGCAATTCCCTCGTTTTATCCGGCATTTGTTGGGATAGGTCATTTGATTCACTGATGTCTTCTTTCAGGTCGTAAAGTTCCAGTCCCCCGTCCTCAAAGTACTCATGTAGTTTCCAGCGACCGTGTCGGATAATGCTGCATGGTCTGCTGCGGTAAAGTAAATCCCTCTGCCCATCCACTCTCTGGTAACTTTGCAGGTAAGCCGGGAAGTGCCAGAACAATGCCCGGTCCCCAACGGATTTACTTTCATCCAACAGAATTGGCACCAGACTTCTGCCATCGAGTGACTGATTCGCAGGTAGGTCCGCGTGCGTGATCTCGCAAAACGTAGGATAGAGATCGACGTTGATGATCGGTTCCTCGGATTGAGTACCGGCGGAAACGACACCGGGCCACACCACGAACATCGGTTCCCGGATTCCGCCTTCGTAATACGTGCCTTTGTAGCCTTTGAGTGGTGCCATGGAGGTGGCAGGCCCATAACCCCCGTTATCAGATGAGAAGACAATGACTGTGTTTTCTTTCAAACCGGATGCTTCCAATTTGTCCATGATACGTCCCACCCCTGTATCGACACTCTCAATCATCGCGGCCATCACCGCGTGCGAGTGCAGTTGACCTTTGGGTTTGGCGTCGTACTTGGCAACCAGGTCGGGCCTGCCCTGCAAGGGCGTGTGCACCGCGAAATGCGTGAGGTACAAAAACCACGGTTGTTTCTGATTGCGGTCGATGAATGCAATGGCCTCGTCTGTCAATCGATCGGTCAAGTATTCATCTGCGGGAGCCTCATTGAGGCCTGGTGCTTTGGGATGGGGTGGATAGTAACCGCGTGGCGGACTGCCACTGTGGGTTCCTGCAAAGTTAAAGTCGAACCCATAGGGAATCGGGTCTTTGCTGAGGTGCCATTTCCCAATGGTTCCTGTTCGATAACCGGCTGCCTGGATCTGGTGTGCCCAAGTTCGAATGTCAGTGGGCAGCGTGTCGGTTCCGGCGACGTGCATCCATTTGCCGAATTTGGGATTGCCCCGGCGCGATGTTCCGACGTTGTAGATTTCGTGGCGGGGAGTGTACTGACCCGATAACAGGCAAGCCCGCGCCGGTGCACAGTTGGCCGACGCCGAATAGGCATGAGTGAAAATCATCCCGGATTGTGCCAACGCATCAATGTTTGGCGTCTCGTAGAAATCTGAACCCATGAATCCACAGTCACGCCAACCGTAATCATCCAGAAAGATAAACAGTACATTCGGATGTTCCTGCTCTACTGTTTCACTCGTTTGGGCAAACAGATGAGGCGTTACAGAGATGAACGCGAAACACGCAATGCCTGTCAAACAGATTCGTAACATGGTTGAACTCATAGGTTGCGGTCGCAAAAGCAGTAAGAGGATTAGATGTTGGGGCGACATGCCGCCAGTCATGCCAGAATCTCACTCACGACCCGACTCTGTTCGACTCCGGTCAGTCGTTGATCGAGACCCTTGAACGGGTAACTGAAGCGTTCATGATCAATTCCCATCAAATGCAGGATTGTTGCGTTCAAGTCGCGTACGTGCACCGGGTCCTTGACGATGTTGTAACTGAATTCGTCAGTTTCACCGTGCACAACGCCACCTTGCACGCCACCGCCAGCCATCCAGATCGAAAAACACTTGGGGTGATGATCGCGACCATAGCTGGTCTTGCTGAGTGCACCCTGACAGTAAACCGTGCGTCCGAACTCTCCACCCCAGACCACCAGGGTATCGTCGAGCATTCCACGTTGACGCAGGTCCGTTAACAAGCCTGCGCTCGGCTGATCAACGTCTCGGCATTGGTTGGGAAGATCCTTGGGGATGCCTGCATGTTGATCCCAGCCGCGGTGGAAAATCTGCGTGAAGCGTACTCCACGTTCTGCCATGCGTCTTGCCATCAAGCAGGTGTTGGCGAATGAACCTGGTTGGATTACTTCAGGACCGTAGAGATCCAGCACGTGCTGCGGTTCATCACTGATATCCGCAAGTTCTGGAACACTGGTTTGCATACGGAAAGCCATTTCGTACTGGGCGATGCGGGCATTGGTTTCCGGGTCACCAATCTGTTCGGCAGTTTGTTGATTCAAACGAGCCAGAGAGTCCAGCATTCGACGTCGCACCTTGGCGTCGACTCCCTTGGGATTGGAGAGGTACAGTACCTTGTCACCCCGGCTGCGTAATGAGACACCTTGATATTTACTGGGCAGGAAACCGCTTCCCCACAAACGGTTGTAAAGTGCTTGTGCTTGTTTGCGACCAGTCCAGGAAGCCGTCATGACCATGAACGCTGGCAGGTTTTCGTTTTCGGTTCCCAGACCATAGCTGAGCCATGAACCGAGGCTGGCTTTACCGGGAAGTTGATCACCCGTGCAAATGTAGGTGATGGCAGGATCATGGTTGATCGCTTCGGTATACATTGAGCGGATCAGTGCGATACCGTCTACTTTTTTCGCCATGTTGGGAATCAGTTCACTCACCATGGTGCCAGCGGCACCATGTGGCGAAAAATTGTAAATGCTTGGTGCAATGGGGAATCTCGACTGCCCACTCGTCATCGTTGTCAGGCGTTGCCCCTGCCGAATTGAATCCGGCAAGTCCTTGTCGTACCAGTCAACCATTTCAGGTTTCGGATCCCACATGTCCATTTGACTCGGCGCGCCCGACATGAACAGGTAGATCGCCCGACGTGCTTTGGGTTGGTGATGCGGCAATTTGCTCAGACCCCCGGTGGATGCAACCCCGTTCATTGCCGAAGCATCTTTTGTTTGCAACGAGGCCAAGGCAGCCGCACCAAGGCCAGCTGAAGTTCGTGAAAAGAATGCACGACGGTTCAGGGCGGCAAGTCGTGGATCAGTATGCATGGGAATCAACTTGGGATGACAACGTGAAATGTAAGGTTGTGCGTCGGTCAAAATCTATTTGGAAACAACCTCGTCCAGATTCAGCAGCGTGCTGGCCAGAATGGTCCAGGCAGCTTCAGTCGGATCGGACGTGTCCGAGAACTTGCCCGCCAAGGCGGGCTGTTCTGCATAGTAACTGGTGAGGTCCGTTAGCAGACTGACGATCTCGTCCTGCTCGATCTGTGACGGGAGTCGCGAGGTGACGGTCTCGTACAACCAGGCGATTCTTGCTGACAGCGTTTCACTGTCAGACAGGTTTGCCGGTTCTGTCAGTGCCCGAATCGCGAGCCGGTTGGCTGATTCGACGTACTGGGTTTCGTTCATCAACAGCAGGGCCTGAAGTGGTGTGTTGGTTCGTTCCCGTCTCGCAGTACAGGATTCGCGACTGGGAGCATCGAAGGTCGACATCTGTGGCGGTGGACTGGTGCGTTTCCAGAATGTATAGATGCTGCGGCGATAAATCTTGTCGCCACTATCCGGCGTGAAGCGGACGGTGTTACTGTTAGAGTAGCCAACCGCGTTCCATAGACCGTCGGGCTGGGGCGGTTTGACGCTGGGGCCGCCTTGCTGGTCGGTCAGCAATCCGGCGACAAATAAGGCCTGATCTCGCAGGACTTCGGCATCCAGACGGTGTCTCGGACCACGGGCCAGTAATCGATTGTCGGGATCGAGTTGTTGTGCTGGAATGCTGACCTTTGACGACCTGCAGTAGGCTTCTGTCATGACCAGTATCTTGAGCAGTTGTTTGACGTCCCAGTCGTGTGCCTGGAAATCGAGTGCCAGCCAGTCGAGCAACGCAGGGTGACTTGGTGGTTCACCCTGACTGCCGAAATCCTCACTCGTCTTGACAATCCCCACCCCGAAAAGCTGTTGCCAGTATCGGTTGACCGTTACTCTTGCGGTGAGTGGATGATTCTCAGCAGCCAGCCATTGAGCGAGTCCAAGTCGATCGAATGGGGCGTTGGTGGGCATGTCGGGCAGGAATGAAGGAATCGCCCGCGGCACTGGCTTTCCCGGTTGGTCATATTGACCCCGGACAAGTACATGCGATTGTCGCGGCTCGTTTAGTTCTTTCCAGACGAGAGTCGTTGATACGTTGTCATTCAGTTTTCGCTTGGCCTTGCGAATCCCCTTTTCCTGATCAACCAGAACCAGCCAATCGGGGTGCAGACAATGCACCTTGCGATAGAAATTTTGCAATGAAGTTTGATCATTGGTTGTGCGTTTGTCCGCCGCAGCATTCAATAGTTGATTCAGTTGGTGGGGGGGATCGATTGCCGGTGACCGAAAAGCGTAAGTCAACCGCGAAGGGGCGCTGTGGTTGACCACTTTGATGTACAGGTCATTATCCCCTTTCTTAAGAGCAAGTTCGTATTCTCGGGACAGGGGATTCAGTTCTTGTGGCCCGCGACTGGTGCCGATCTGCTTCCCGCCCAGATACACCGTGTGGCCGTCGTCCGTGCCCAATAAAAGGGTGACTTTTAATGCATTGGGTGCTGTCAGGCGTTGGTGCAGCAAGATGACACTGCTGCGATCTGGAACGCTGGGAAGTTCATTGGTTTGTACTTCGGCGAGATCGCTACGTTCCTGCCAGCGGTAGGGTCGATCTTCATGATTGAAAACTTCATCTGGTTTGAACTCAGCCTGCTGCGAGGCGAATTTTCGACTATAGCCAGGATTGGGATTTTCAACCGGAAAGGGACCTACAGCCGACAATGGGCCGAGTGTGATACGTTGATCAGCGGGGACCTGGGGGGGCGTGTCACTGACCGAAAGGCGGACCCGACGAAACTGGTGAGAGGCAAATTTGGATTGATACTGCAAACGCACACGGATCTTACCGTTGTCGCCTT
>JAPKCI010000192.1 GCA_028823035.1 Rubripirellula sp. | reverse complement strand
AGTTGCTGAGGCACCAGTCGCTGAGACACCAGTTGCTGAGGCACCAGTTGCTGAGGCACCAGTTGCTGAGGCACCAGTTGCTGAGACACCAGTTGCTGAGACACCAGTTGCTGAGGCAGGCGAAGGATCAGGGCCATCGGAGACACCACCTGCCGCAGATGGCAGCGACGCGATACTGGGTGACGTTTAGGACTGAGCCAAGTCCGACCGTTGATCAATTCATGAAAGTGGCCGTCCTCTATAGGGCGGCTGCTTTTTTAACGGCGCTCAGTTTGCTTGCTTCTGCAATGCAGTCCGACAGTACGGGCTGGAGACGCAACGCTTGCGGTGTTCTGCCGGCACGTGGCACTTGCTGCCACCGGCCGTCAGACGGTAACCCGCAGTTTTGAGAACTGCGGAGCCGGGATCACACGGTGTGCTTCGTGCGGTGTGGTTTCACCACGGAACACACGGGCGGCCAAAGCCTCTGCCATGCAAAGCATGCCGTTGTTCTTGGCTGCATCTTCGAGCGTGACCGCTGTTGATCCATTGGCAATTACATCTTTGAGGGTGCGGTTGACGGACAGAATCTCTGGAACACAGGTCATCTCCGAAAATCCGTGACCGTAACAGTCATCGCAGCCAATGGTTTTCCAGAGTTCGGCTGACTGGTTGCCTAGGCGAGGGGCCACTCTGGCATCAACCTCAGGTTGTTCGCCGTCGATTCGCTCGCCACACTTTGGACAAATCCTACCTACCAATCGCTGATTGATGGCTCCCAGCAACGATTGAGAGATTGCTTTGGGATTGACGCCATAATGGATCATCGTATCGACTGCCTCCGCAGCTGATCTGGCGTGGATTGTAGCCAGCACAAGTTGTCCACTTGCGCCAGCGTGAATCGCTGTGGTCGCCGTTCGAGCATCGCGAATTTCGCCGATCATGATCACATCTGGAGTGTGTCGTAAAACCGTCGAAAGAAGTTCTGCGAAACCGAGGTTGGCCCGTTCATTGATCTGTGACTGGATGACCCCAGGAATCGAGTGCTCGATGGGATCTTCTAGCGTGTGGATTTTTCGAGTGCCATCATTCAGTTCATTGACCATCGCGTACAGAGTGCTGGACTTGCCGCTGGCTACCGGTCCTGCGATCAAGATCAAGCCTGATGGTTGACGCAACAGTTCTCGTATCGATTCGAGTTCCGCCGTATCGTAGCCGAGTTCATCCAGACATCGGACACCGCTCACCGGGTCGAATAAGCGAATCGAGACATCCTGACCATACAGCGAGGGTATACTGCTTAGGCGTAGATCGATTTTACGACCGTTGGGAGTGACGATAACGCCCCTGCCCTGGGTGGGACGGATCATCTCACTCGGGTCGCCGCCTGCCAGCACGCGTACGTGTCCCTGCAATCGACGCCCATAATCACGGCTTAGTTTCCGGACCTGCTCAACGCGTCCCAGTCGGCGAATGCCGATGGATACGGATTGCTCTTCGTCCGAAATGAAGAGATCACTCGCTTGCCGTTCAACCGCCCATTCGAGCAGATTACCGGCAAAAACTTCGGGTGTTGCTAATTCCGTTTCGGCTTCAATTTGTTCAAAGTCAACTGCTTCTTCGTCTGACATGGTGTGGTCTCATGGAAGATCATAGAAAGGGGATGAATGAAAACGCGGGCGAATCACGGCACTGAGATTAATGGGAATTACACCGTTATGGGGAATAAGCAGCGGCAAAGCAAAGAAATCTGGGCTTTTCGTTGCGAAAACGTCGTTAAATTTCAATCAGAAGAAGGGTCGGCGGCGGTTTCGCTCCTGTTTTCAGATCAGATGAGGCACGAGATCCCCATGAATGAGAGGCAACGTCCACAGCAGGCAGGGTTGTCGTTTTTGTCAGATGGCGACAGCATGACGTCATGAAAAAGCAATTCCATTCAGGTTTTCAAAGCGACCCTGCGGGAGCCCCTAGTCCGGAGGATTTATTACGGCAGTACTTCGGCTTTGATTCTTTTCGGAGTCGTCAAGCGGAGATTGTTCGTCATGTTTGCGACGGCAAGCATGCGATGGTTGTGATGCCGACGGGGATGGGCAAGTCACTTTGTTATCAAATTCCCTCGCTGACTCTGCAGCCGGGTGATCAAGGTCTCGTACTTGTCCTTTCACCCCTGATTGCTTTGATGCAGGATCAGGTCGATTCCCTGCAAGCCCGGGGGATTGATGCTGCGTTCATCAATTCATCACTTGATCGTGATGCGAGACTGAAACGGTATGCCGAGGTCACCGAGGGTAAGTACCGTTTGTTGTACGTCACTCCCGAGCGATTCAGGAAAGATGAGTTCAGGGAAGTTCTGCGCAGTCGCCACGTTCCTCTATTGGCGGTAGATGAAGCGCATTGCGTCAGTCAGTGGGGGCATGACTTTCGACCCGACTATTCGCGTCTGGCGGAGATCAGGCAACTGCTGGGCGAGCCAACAACAATTGCATTGACGGCGACGGCGACAGCTGAGTGTCGCACTGATATCTATCGCCAGTTGGGGATCCCGGCAGATGAGATTCAGTTGTTTCATGAGGGAATTGATCGACCGAATTTAACGCTGGACGTTTGTGAAGTATGGGGTGATTCCGACAAGCTGGAGGTGATTGAGGCGACGCTTGCTGAGGACACTTATCGCGACGGAAGCGTGATCGTGTATTTCTCTCTGATCAAGACGCTGGAACGATTCAGTGATGCATTACTTTCCAAGGGAATTGACCATGTGAACTATCATGGAGATTTGCGAAGGGAAAAGCGTCGTCGGATCCAGAACGCATTCATGTCTGGGCAAGCGGATGTGGTCTTGGCAACCAATGCGTTTGGCATGGGGGTTGATAAGGAAGACATCCGCATCGTCATGCACGCTGAGACGCCTGGTTCAGTTGAGTCCTATTATCAGGAAATTGGTCGAGCCGGTCGCGACGGCAAACCCAGTCTTTGCCGCTGGCTATATGACCAGAACGATCTGATGACGCAGATGCAGTTCATTGAGTGGTCAAATCCGGATGCCGATTTCTATTCTCGACTGCTCACGTTGATGACTGAGCATTCTGAAGAGTGCCGCGGTTTTGGATTGGACTGGATGAATGATCGGTTGCAACGTGTCAGTCGGCACGACCATCGCTTGGCGACGGCCATTTCAATGCTGGACCGTCAGGGTGTCATCGCAGGTCCTAGGCCTCCGGAGTGTTTCCAGATCATTGCCTCCACGCCGGACATGTTTCGGGATGACGGCTGTCTGGCCGAAAAAAAACGCCGTGATCAAGAGCGTTTGTATGCGATGGTCGAATTGGCTTCGGAGCAGGAAGACAAAAAAGCGTTTCTGAATCGATACTTTCTGGGGGGTCAGTAAGGATCATTCGTAGTCCCACTTCATGATCCAGGGGTCATCCATCTCACGTTGCATTTTTTTCAACTTGGATTTGTACGTCTCCAATACGTCCTGATGGCCTGGGCTTTGGGCCAGATTCGTCGTCTCATCGGGGTCTGAGGCAATGTCAAACAGTTCGAATTGAGGGCGTTGGACATATTGGCCGACCGTCTTGTTGCCGTACGGGGCATCTTTTCCCAGAGCCCATTGAGCTTGCCAACTGCTGGCTGCCCACAAGTCCGAAGCAAATGGGTATGGCAGCGGGTGGGCGATGTTCCAAATCAATTTGTATTGGTTGTCACGGACGACTCGCATCGGATAGTACATCTGGATTTCGTGAAACGTATGCGACGCAAAGATCGTTTCGTGATGCGGTTCGTCAGGGTTGTCGAGGCAGTGCAACCATGATTTACCATGATAGGAATCAAACTTCTTGTTGCCATTACGGTTTTCCTTGATCGCCTCGCCACGCTCTTTCCAGAATAGATCGGGGTTGATTGGATTGTTCGGAGCATTGGTCGCTGCGTTCAAGCCATCACCGTAATCCAGGATCGTAGGGGTGATGTCGATATGGCTGATCAGCGCATTGGATTCGATGCCTCGTTCGTTTTGATACGGATCACGCACAACCATTGGTACCCGTAAACCGCCTTCGTAGACGGTGGTCTTGCCTCCCGCAAACGCCATCCCGTGATCACTCGTGAAGATGATCAGGGTCTTGTCGTAAAGGTCAGCTTCTTTGAGGATCTGCACCAGCCTGGCAACACCCTGGTCAATGCGGGAACAGGACTGGTAGTACTGTGCAAGTTCTTCGCGAGTTTCCGCTGTATCTGGCAGAAATGCCGGGATCACCACCTTGGCTGGGTCATAAAACACTTCTTTGATCCCCGCGTGCGAGCCGCGGTTTGCTTTGTTACCAAACAGGTCCGGCTTGAGTTTCAGTTTTGAGGTTTGGTCATTGCCTCCGCCGCGATGAGGATCAGAGGTGGCGAAGTAAAGAAAGAAGGGGCGTTCGTCGTCACGATCTGTCAGAAACTGTCGACTGGCTTCCGCCATTTGCACTGCGTTGCGGCTATTGCCCTTCAATGAGGTTTCATAGTGATAGACGGTTTCCGGCGCCACGTGATACTTGCCGATATGCCCTGTGCGATAGCCGGCGCGGTCCATCACGCGGGGCAAGGCCAGTTTGACCACATTGTGAAAAGACGAAAACTTGTGAAAGTGATGTTGGTGTCCGAATTGACCGTTTCGATGATTGTGCAGGCCGCTCATCACGACACTGCGACTTGCACTACAGGAGGCGGTGGTCGCAAACGCATTGCGGAAAATCACTCCGTCGCGAGCAATGGCATCAATCGCCGGTGTGACTGCGACCGGATCTCCGTAACACCCCAGCGTCGGACTTTCATCATCGGTAATGATGAACAGTACATTTCGCTCGGCGGCAGTCACTGACCGATGGCCTGCGAAAAGAAAGATGCTGATGGCAATCAGCGTGAAAGTAAAGCGTGGTTGCATGGGTTGCATCAGCATGGTTGCTCTGAGGTGGTAGACTGTATCCTGAAGATCGAATGAAATCGGGAGATCTCATTGCCTCACCGGTCGGTCCTCGGGCGGCCGACCACAGTAAACAGTTTAATGTGAATGAGCGTGTGATGCAGACGACGCAACGAACGACTTTCCATGGAAATGCGTGCTGTCGTGCTATGAATACTCCGGTCTGGGGCGGTGTCGGTCGGAAATCCCGTTTTGGGCCGCTGCGATTGTTTATTGGGCCGCTGCGATTGTTGCTGTGCTTGGTGGTTTTTCCTGTGTTAATCGCAGGTAACGGCTCTCTTGATGCGGCAGACCGCACCACTTTGTTTTTGCCGCTTGCACCCGATGCTGTCAGCTCGGAATTGGGTGATGGTTTGTATGCTGACACTGCGTTTGGTGAACAGGCATCGTCAGGCTGGAAAGCTTATCGGCGTCTGTGGCAAGCCCATCACGAGAATCCTTCGGCCCCTGCAATCAGACGCTTTCTCGGTTTGCCTTTGAACGGGAACTTCGAGGCTACAGCACGGAGGGGACGTTCATCGCCTCGGTGGCTTGGCTGGAAACCAGGTTCTTATGCACAGGTGGATACCTCGCATTTTGTCCTTTACAGCCGCGCCGACAAGGAAGAAAGCATGCGGGTGGCCGAGGATCTTGAACGTTGTTATTGGGTTTGGACCCAGATGTTCTTTCCGTTGTGGGAGTCAAGTGCGCAGGTCTCGCTGGCTCTGCGAGAGCTGGGTGATGATGTTTCCGTTACTGACTTTCTCGAGAGCAGTCCGCAAAGAATCTCGACGCGCCGAAAGTTACGAGTGGTGTTGTGTAGCGATGCAGACGAGTACAGGAATATTCTGGGCGCCACGCCGGGAGTCGAATTGTCGACCGGATTTTACAGTGATCAGAATCAGTGCATTTTGCTGTTTGCATCGGATCAGGATGATGCAGCCACGCGACGGCATGAATTGGTTCATCAGTTGTTCCGTGAGGCAACCCGTTCCGGGTTGGGGCGTGACACGCCTGCAGGGAACCAGGGATTTTGGCTGATCGAGGGGATTGCTGGTTACTTTGAGTCGCTGCACATCGGATCTGCAATTGCCACAGTGGGCGGTTGGGATGCTTCCCGGCTACAGTTTGCCCGCTACCGGGTTCTGGTCAGCGGTGATTCCATGTCAATGGACGAGTTGAGGGAAGATGGAAAAGATGCTGCTCAGGCACGCTCGGATATTGCCCGTTGGTATGCCCATGCAATCCTGCGGACACATCAATTGTTGGATCGAGGCAGCCCACGCGATCGCCAATGGGTCTACCGACAACTTGCAACGCAGTACAAGATCAAGGCGGACGTTGCCGAATTCGAAAACAAGCTCGATTGGGATGAGCTTGACCGTTCTGTCCGTCAGTTCCTGACACTCGATGACGAACATTTGCAGGCCAATCCAGTGTCACACCCGCTGCAGCAACTGTGTCTGGCAGGTTGTGAAATTTCGAAAACAGGAATAGGAACCCTGCCCGTTTCGTCTTCCTTGCAGTGGCTTGATCTTTCCCGATTGCCGATCGGAAATGAGGATGTCCGACGGTTGGTACCGGATCCCGCCAAGATGCAACAGTTGAATCTGGAGGTGACACGGATTGATTCCGGTCTGGCTGACTGGTTGCGTGCGGCTAGGGATCTGAGAGAGCTTGACCTTAGCTGGACGGGTGCCGACGACGAGGCGATCAATGCACTGTCAAACGCCGCGAACATTGCGACGTTGTGGATGACAGGTACCAAGGTTTCAGATCAATCGGTGGGAAAAATCATTGCCATGGCTGATTTGGAAAGTGTTGATGTGCAGCGGAGTCAGATCACTGAAGCAGGTCTTGGGCGAATGCAAAACGCGCGTCCCGGCCTAGAAGTCAATCCTTTGGAGCTACGGACACAGTGACGACTGACAGTGAATCGCCTTATCCGGAGTTCTTTCGGGTGAGGCAGAAATTCGAAGCTCATCCGCTACCCGATATTCCGGCAGCAATCGCCTCAACCCTGTTGGGGTCCCCGTTGTCGAAAATCCTTCCGGGACAGAGCGTTGCGATTGCGGTTGGCAGTCGCGGGGTTGCCAATCTGCGCACCATCATCGCGTGCGTCGTCCAGCATGTGATCGATCGAGGTGGTCAGCCGCTGATCGTACCCGCGATGGGCAGCCACGGTGGAGCTACTGCTGAAGGGCAAACGGCTGTGCTTGCAGCCTATGGTGTCAGCTCTGATGAGATGGGATGTCCGGTTCATGCTTCCATGGACACGGTGTTGGTCGGAACCACCTCGGATGGCGTTGATATTCATTTCGATCGTGTCGCCAGCGAGGCTGATCACATCGTGGTTGTGAATCGGATCAAACCACACACGCGTCTGGCTGGGAAGTTTGAAAGTGGCTTGGTCAAGATGTTGATGATCGGTTTAGGCAAACACCGGGGAGCTTACCTTTATCATCAAGTTTTTCCTGATTATGATCACCGTCTCGAGTTGCTCGCGCCCGAAATTGTTTCGATGATCGTTGAACGTATGCCAGTGACGCTTGGACTGGCAATCGTTGAGGATGCGTTTGAAAATACATCTCATGTGGAGGCAATTGACGCGACAGATTTTCTGAAACGTGAGCCGGAATTGTTGGAATTGTCACGTGCCCGCATGCCGCGGTTGCCATTCGACCATGCTGACTTATTGGTGGTTGATCAGATCGGAAAAGAAATCAGCGGTTGCGGAATGGACACCAACGTGATTGGCCGCAAGACAAACGATAGAATTGCAGGGCCCGATGAATTCCCCAAAATCCGGCAGATTTATATTCGCGCATTGACTGAAAAGACAGCTGGAAATGCCTGCGGAGTCGGAATCGCTGAGTATGGTCATCGACGGGTAGTGGAGGCCATGAATGCGGAAGTCACGCGGATCAATTGTGTGACCAGTGCTCACGTGACTGCAGGAGCAATCCCGATTACTTTCGATTCGGACCGGGATGTCCTGGATGCGGTCGTTTCTCAGACTCAAGCAGGGCGACGTCCCGGTCTGAAATGGATGTGGATTCGCGACACGTTGCAGCTCAGTGAGCTTGCCTGCAGTCGAAGTTATTGGGACGCGGCAAGACAACGCCCTGACCTGGAAGTGATTGAGGAACCACGGCCATTGGTATTTGATAAAGCGGGAGATTTGTTGTCGCTCCCGTTTTCTTAACGTGTTCGGACAACTATGTTTTCGGTACTCGTGTTTGATATTGCTGCAGTGGTCATGCCCTATCAAAGGAAGTGTGGTCGAGCTATTGCCGGATGTCACCGTCGCTGACAAAGCGGCCAGTTTGTACCACGTCACTTACCCGCACGGTCGTCTCGAGAAACGAATTCATGGATTCATTGTTCCCCGAAGAAATGTTGCAGCGCATTGAAAAATGCGGTGTCATCGCTGTGCTGGTGGTTGATCAGCCCGAGAGTGCTGTTCCGCTGGCCCGCGCGTTGTTGGCCTGCGGTATCGATGTCATGGAATTGACACTCCGTACGCCGGCTGCAGTTGATGCATTACGAGTTGTTCGGGAACAGGTACCTGAAATGTTGGCAGGCGTCGGGACCATTCTGAGTTCCAGCCAGTTGGACGAGGTTGTCGATGCTGGTGCTGCCTTTGGTGTCGCACCGGGATTGAATGTCAAGGTTGTGGAACGTGCCCAGAAACTCGGTTTACCATTTGCACCCGGGGTCGTCACGCCTTCCGAGATCGAGTTGGCGGTTGAGCTTGGATGCCGCGAATTGAAATTTTTCCCTGCTGAACCGAGTGGCGGGATCAAGTATTTGCGCAGCATGTATGCACCCTATGCTCACTTGGGGCTGCAGTTCTTGCCACTTGGTGGTCTGAACGCTGCGAACATGGCAAACTACCTGTTTGACGCCGCCGTGCCCGCGATTGGCGGATCCTGGTTGGCGCCACGAAAACTGATTCAGGAACAGAACTGGTCAACTGTGATTGATCACGCTACAGAGGCCCGGCGAATCATCAAGGAACTACGAGAAAAATGAAATCCATCATTACGTTTGGCGAAATCATGGGACGGTTGACCCCGCCCGGTTTTGTCCGTCTTCGCCAAGGTTTGCCCGGTACGCTGGAAGTCACCTTTGCAGGAGCCGAGGCAAATGTTGCGGCGTCTCTGTCCTTTCTTGGCGCAGACGCCAAGTTTGTCACAGCGTTGCCCCATAACGACTTGGCCGATGCATGCATCGCGTCGCTGCAAGCGACCGGAATGGCTTCTCACATTGTTCGCACCGATTATGGAAGGCTGGGTTTGTATTTTCTGGAGAAAGGTGCCAACCAGAGGCCGAGTCGTGTGCTTTACGATCGCGACCATTCAGCGATCAGCCTGACGGAGCCGCAGGTTTATGATTGGCCAGAGATTTTTTCTGGTGGACAGTGGTTTCATGTGACAGGGATTACTCCGGCAATTTCCCGTCATGCTGCCGATGCCACCCTTGCGGCAGTTCACGCGGCCAAACAGGCGGGGCTGACGGTTTCCTGTGACTTGAACTTTCGTGGAAAGTTGTGGAACTGGGAACCCGAGACGCCAAAGCGGGATCTTGCCAAACGCGTGATGTCCGAGGTGCTGCCGAGTGTCGATGTGTTGATTGCCAACGAGGAAGATTGTGGCGACGTGCTCGGGATTCGAGCGGATCGATCGGACGTTCATGCAGGAGAATTGGATATCGCAAGTTATCCAGCGGTTGCCAAGCAGGTGGTTTCGGAGTTTCCCAATATCGGCATCGTTGCGACGACTCTTCGCCAAAGCTTGTCTGCCTCACATAACAACTGGGGAGCCATGCTGTATGCGACCCAGAGTCAGACCGCAATCTTCTCACCAAGACAGGGCGGTGATTATTCGCCCTACCAGATTCGGAATCTGGTTGATCGTGTTGGGGGAGGCGATTCCTTTGCGGCTGGCTTGATTCATGGCCTGACGTGTGAGGACTATCCTTCCCTTGAGGAGGCACTCGATTTTGCAGTGGCCGCGTCCTGTCTTGCGCATTCCATTGAGGGTGATTTCAATCATTCAAGTCGCGCCGAGGTTGACGCACTGGCTGGTGGGTCAGGATCTGGTCGCGTCGTGCGTTGATCGTATCTGGAAACCGGATCACAATAGTTGCCAAGTTTGAAACTTTCTATAGCCTTCGGAGATTCCGTGAATACTGCTGCCAGGTTTATCCGGGAAATGTCGTGGAACCGGCTGGGGTTCTTAGCCGTTCTTGTACTTGTTTTCATGACGGCAAAGGTCGGTGAAGGCGGACAGCCCAACGTGTTGATCATTCTGACGGATGATCAGGGTTGGGGAGATCTTGGGATTCACGGGAACACCAATCTTTCCACGCCCCACCTCGATTCGCTTGCCAAGGAAGGGGCTTCCTTTGAGAACTTTTACGTCTGTCAGGTTTGCGCTCCGACGCGGGCGGAGTTTCTGACCGGCAGGTACCATCCACGCACCGGTGTCAGCGGAGTGACTCGCGGGGAAGAACGTTTGAACGCAGATGAGACTACCTTGGCTGACGTCTTCAAGTCGGCGGGGTACGCGACGGGAGCGTTCGGCAAGTGGCACAATGGGACGCAGGCACCGCTTCACCCCAATGATCGTGGGTTCGATGAATACTATGGCTTTACATCAGGGCACTGGGGGCACTACTTCAGCCCTCCCTTGGATCACAACGGTCAGTTGGTCCGTGGTAAGGGATTCGTGGTGGATGACTTTACGAATCATGCGATCGAATTCATCAAGGCGAATCGTAGTCAGCCATTTTTTTGCTATGTACCGCTCAATACACCTCATTCGCCGATGATGGTGTCGGATGAGTTTTATGACAAGTTTGAGACTCTGGAACCCTCCATGCAGCATCGCGATCCGCAGAAAGAGGATCTGATGATGACCCGTGCTGCGTTGGCCCTGGTGGAAAATATTGATTGGAACGTTGGCAGACTGCTGGAAACACTCGAACGCCTTTCACTCAGTGACGAAACGATTGTCATTTACTTTTCCGATAATGGCCCCAATTCCTACCGATGGAATGGAGGCATGAAAGGTAAGAAAGGTTCCATTGACGAAGGCGGTTTACGGTCACCTTTGTTTGTGCGTTGGCCACCGCGGATTCGTGCCGGGCTTGAAATTGACAGAATCTCCGGCGCGATTGATCTGCTGCCAACCGTGATGGAGATGGCCGGCGTGCGGCAGGAATTACCGAAGCCTGTTGATGGCCGCAGTCTGGTTCCCTTGTTGGAGAATCCGTCGGGAACATGGAAGCCCCGGGAGTTGTTCTCGGTTCGCCGAGGATTGGTCAGTGTGCGGAACCAGAGGTTTCGTCTCGACTCTCAGGGACAGTTGTTTGACATTGAATCTGACCGAGGGCAAAAACGTGATGTCAGCAAGACACATCCTGATATCGCAGCGAGGCTGGATGGCCTGGCAAAAAAACATTCCAAGGAGATGCAATCAGCGTTTGAGAAAAATCTCGTCCGGCCATTTACTGTTGGATACGCGGAATCAACGTTGCTGCCAGCACGCGATGGCATTGAACATGGAACCATCAGACGCAATGTCAAGCCGCCGAACAATTCGTTCTTTACAAACTGGACGAGTACCGATGATTCAATCACCTGGGATGTCGAGATTGTGAATGACGCGGATTATGAAGTGGTTGTTCGTTACACGTGCGCCGCAGGGGATGAGGGCGTGACAATGAAGTTGACTCGCGAACTGGACGGAAAACCTGCTCAACACACCTCGGCACCAGTGCGGCAGGTGTTTGATCCACCACTCTATGACAAGTCAAAAGAGCGCGTGAAAGCATCTCACTACTTCGTGAAGGATTTTCGCCCAATGGCATTGGGTACGCTGCGTTTGCCAGCTGGAAAGTGTCTGTTGCGTTTGACAGCAGAGGATATGCCCGGATCCCAAGCGATCGACGTTCATTCAATCCAGCTGATTCGCAAGTGAACGTCGAGTTCACCCGGCTGACAAGCCAGATTTCTCCATTCCCGTTTTGCCCTGAACACGCGGCCTACTGAAACCGCACGCGGCCTACTGAAACCGCACGCGGCCTACTGAAACCGCACGCG
>JAPKCI010000477.1 GCA_028823035.1 Rubripirellula sp. | reverse complement strand
ACGTACCGTGATGACCGAGTTTCGCGCCCTGGGTGCCGGCTACTCCATCGGCGACGCAGAAGTGGATGATATGTACGGCAACTATCGCAACAAACAGTCGTGCTATTACGTGATCACGTTCGGCGACCGGGTGGTCGGGTGCGGCGGATTAGGTCCGCTGGACGGAGGCAACAAATTCACGTGCGAAATTCGGAAAATGTTCTTTCTTCGTGAGACACGTGGCGTCGGGCTGGGCCAACGACTGCTGTTACTGCTGTTGGATGAAGCCAGAACACGGGGTTACAAAAAGTGTTACCTCGAAACTCTGGAACGCATGTGGCAGGCCAACGAGCTTTACCAGAAGAACGGCTTTCAAGTACTTGAGAAACCGATGGGCACAACGGGACATGGCAGTTGCGACCGCTGGTATCTGTTGCATCTGTGAAGTAATTCGCAGGTGGACGCTGACGGATGCTAGCTCGGCGATGCGTCGGTGTTCACGACGCTCTGTTGAAAGGCTAAGCAACCAGTGATGGTCCACTTCCGTAGCTCTTTGCGTTGAGCTGAATTCAAAACCGATTGCAATGCAATGAACTGTGTCTCTTTTGCATTCCCCAACCATAGACGGAAGTAACTTGAAGGCCAGAGTCACGCCACCTTTGCCAGAGTGGCTGGGACTGGAAAGACTCAGCGAAATCCGAGTGCATTTCGGCGTTTAATTCGTAAAAGCAGGCGAGCAGTGAAAGAGATGGCATCGGCTACGGGAAGGCATTAGGATAGTGGAAGCGCCAGTCACGCCGACTGACATCTAAATACTGCCGAAGCGAGCATTTTATGAGAAGTCGACAAATCCCTCACGGGATTGCGTTCGTAATGGCCTGGTTCTCGTTGGCCGCGCCGGTGCAAGCGCATTATCAGCGAGGGCCGAGCGATTCGGCCAGTTCGGAGTACCGTGATCACTTCGCCGAGGATGGGGGCATCGCCGCGACTAGCGGTCTGATCAATCCGCATGCATGGCACCACGACGGCAAAACTTACGTCGTCTACCAGAGCGACATGAATGCGCCAACGATCACCTTTTACGATCACCGCAAACCGAAAGGCGAGCGTTGGGCTTCGAATGTTAAAGTCGGAGTGAATCCGCTGGGTAACACGGACACGCATGGCGCCCCGTCCATGTTGATCGACAAGCAGGGCTACCTCCACGTGTTTTACGGTTCACACACGCGACGGCAGATGTACAGCCGGTCGAAACGTCCCTGCGATATCACTGAGTGGGTCGTGATGCCGCCGGTATCCCTCCAAATGACCTACCCCTGTGGGGCGATGCTGGACAATGGTGACATGGTGCTGATCGGTCGGGCAGGAGGACACGTAAGGCCTTGGGTGGAGCTGACCTCCTCCGATAGCGGCAACACCTGGCGCACGTCCCGGCCGATTGTCGACTTCCGACCCCATGGTCTCTACGGCACGGTAAAACCAGGAGTGGATGGAAAGACGGTCCACTTCACCTGGTCGCTTCAGGCAAAAGGGGACCTGATAAAAGGCACATCCACTGAACGCTTCTCCACCGGACGCGGAAAATACGGCTACGGGAACACCGTGATCGATAACCGCCACCACTGCTTCTATATGCGGCGCGATCAGCAAGGCCGCTGGTACAACATACAGGGCGAGCCGCTTCAGACGCCGATCGATATGAAGACTGCCTACCAGAAATGTCTCGTGTATCGGGGTGACTGGCCCTCGCACGGTCAGCACGGCACCATGGGGGTCGATAAGCATGATAAGCCGCACATCGTATTCCTCGCGGGCAAGATGCCCACAGACAAAGCCAAGTGGCACACCAATAACGTCGACTACACTTACAAGTACGCGCGATGGGACAGTAATCGTTGGGTTCTCAACAACATCACCACCACCGATTCGATATGGGACATGGGGCAGGCGGTCTTCCCCGAGCCGGACGGATCGGTCGACGTGTATCTGGTCGCCCGCGGATCCCGCACGGATGAAGGGCAGTTGACAACCAAAGGGCGAATCGGCGGGAACATTGAGCAGTGGCGGAGCGAAGATCACGGCAAGACCTGGAAGAAGATCAAGGACGTGATCACCTACACCAAGACCGGTCGCCGCCTGTTCAACTGCCCGCACGCAGTCGTCAACGCCCATCCCGACGCCAGGGTGATTTTCTCTACGTGGTCAACCGGCGAATACTTCCAGCAAGGCGACTTCACTCAACTCGTTTATCTCTTTGGTGATTCGGGGTTCTGTTCACGGCGAAACGAGAATGAGAAGAAGCAGGGTGTGAAAGAGAAGAACATGGCAGAGTTTCAGAAGCTCAGTCGTGCTGATTGGAAGGAGGTGTTCCTCGACCCATGTACTGGGGATTGGCGGGATCGTTGGACTCTCGACGGCCTGAAAGCCACCGCCGCCAACAGCAAAAAAGGCATGGATTTCAAGGCGGGGCCAGTGCGCAAGGAGAACGCATCTCACGCCGTGATGTGGACAAAGAAAAGCTTCACGGGAGATA
>JAPKCI010000191.1 GCA_028823035.1 Rubripirellula sp. | reverse complement strand
GCAGCGTGACAATCGACCGATTCCGCGGCCACGACCCGATGGGCAGAGACCCGATAGGCAGAGACCAGAGGGTGATGCAGAGACGCGTGGACAAGGTGGCCCCGGACAAGGTGGACCCGGACAAGGTGGCCCCGGACAAGGTGGACCCGGACAAGGTGGACCCGGACAAGGTGGACCCGGACAAGGTGGCCCCGGACAAGGTGGAAGAGGTTTTGGGGGCCCCGGATTCGGAGCAACCAGTACTGGCAACTATTCGCTCGATCCCCTCATCGGATTGGATGATGCTGGCAAGCCCCTGAGGAGCAAGTTGTTGGCTAACGAAAAGTTGCGGCAGCGATATCTCCAATACGTTCGTCAAATCGCTGCCGAGTCATTGAAGTGGAGCAATCTGGGAGTAGAAGTGGCGCTGGCAAAGGACTTGCTTCATGAATCAGTCGAACGTGATACACGGAAGCTGATGACGACAGAAGCCTTTTTGAACGCGATGGCTTCAGGCGTCGGTGATCAACAGGGCGTCCCCAGTCTTCGGGAATTCGCTGATGAGCGTGCGCAGTATCTGTTGGGTCATGATGCCATCAAAAACTTGCCCACCGAACCAGTTTTGGTGGCATCGAGTGTCTCACCCTACCGCGCCAAAATTACTGTAGCCAAGTTGCCGAATCAGGATTCGACGGTGGTCATCAACGAGGCCATGGCATCCAATGCAAGCACCGTCAAAGATTTGCAGGGAGAATTTGATGATTGGGTCGAACTGCATAATCGCGGTAAGAAACCTGTTGATCTGAGTGGCATGTATCTTACCGACGACGCGGATCACGCCAGGAAATGGAAGTTTCCTGCGGGGACGAGCATCGCACCCAACGGTTATCTGCTGATTTGGGCCGACAACGACGACAAGAGTCACGATGGTTTGCACGCCAACTTCAAACTCTCCAAAGAGGGTGAGTTACTGGCACTTGTATCCGAGTTGGGTGTGCTTGGAACATTCCAGTTTCCAGCGCAAGCGGATGATACGTCGTACGGTTTGATGGACGGAAAAATGCAGGTGCTGAAACCGAGTCCCGGGCAAGCCAATCAGGCTCCATGAGCGAGTTCTGCAACGCTCTCGGTCTTGCAAGGGTGGGTGTCGATTCAGACCGATGCGTCTCGAATTCGCTGGTGGTCCCAAAATGAACCAGGTCCGAAGCGTGGCGTTTTGGGCTATAGTTTTGTTCTCTCTTTTTTCCGGAGACGACAACGATGAAACCAATGAACTCGGTGTTGGCACTGCTGGGGCTACTGTGTCCCCTGTGCCTCTCTGTGCCCGCCTCAGCAGATTATCCGCTGACGGCTGATTCAAAGCCCCAGCCTGGGGTGCCCAAGGGTACTGTCACACAGCATCGCTGGGAGGACAGTCAGGTTTACCCCGGAACCACTCGTGATTACTGGGTCTATGTACCGGCTCAATATGAGTCATCCAAGCCAGCTTGCTTGATGGTATTTCAAGATGGCAGAGGCTATGTCAATGAGAAGGGACACAGTCGAGTTCCAGCCGTTTTTGACAACCTGATTCACAAAGGTGAGATGCCGGTGACGATTGGTGTTTTTGTCAATCCGGGCGCGATACCAGCCACCAGACCGGGAGGCAAATCCCGCAGTAATCGCAGTTTTGAATACGATTCTCTGGGGAATCAATATGCCACCTTTCTGATTGATGAATTTCTGCCTGCGGTGACCGGGGATTACAACCTGGTCGATAGCCCAGAATCTCGCGGTGTGGTTGGGATCAGTTCTGGTGGAATCTGTGCTTTCACGGCAGCGTGGGAGCGACCCGACTATTTCAGCAAGGTCATCAGCTACATTGGCAGTTTCACCAACATTCGTGGCGGTCATGTCTATCCGGCGTTGATTCGAAAAACAGAACCCAAGCCCATTCGCGTGTTCCTGCAGGAAGGCGAAAATGATCTCGACAACCTTCATGGCAGTTGGCCCTTGGCAAATCGACAAATGGCAGCAGCTCTTGAATTCGCCAAGTACGACTATCGCTTTGAAATGGGAGATGGCAAGCACAGTGGTCAGCACGGGGGCGCATTGCTGCCGGAAATATTGCGCTGGTTGTGGAGAGATTACGCCGGGGTAAAGCAGGGAGCCAATCAGTGAGGATTCACAGAAGTTTGATGGCTGGAATGGCAAGTCTGATCCTGTTCCCGATGCTCAGTCGGGCGACAGCCCAGGATATGCCGCTCACTCAGGTGCTGATCGAGGACGAGGACTGGAAACTGGTATCCGAGGGGCATCGCTTTACTGATGGCCTGACGACTGACGGTAAGGGGAATCTGTATTTCAGTGACGTCGCTGGCGGTACGACGATCAACCGAGTTGACCCAGACGGAACGGTGACGGTTGTTGCCAAAGATGCTCCGCGGATCAGCGGCATGCATTTTGGACCTGATGGCAGGATCTATGCATGCCAGGGAGGAACGTACGGAAGGATTGTTGCGTTCGACCTTCAGACCGGGATGATGGAAGTGATCGCAGAAAACGTGAAGCCCAATGATCTGGTTGTGACCAATGATGGGCACATTTACTTCACCGAAACTTCCAAAATGCAGGTCTCTCATATCAAACCGGGAGGAAAGGTGCAGGCGGCCGATGTCGCAACCAAGGCGGACGGACCACAACGCCCCAATGGCATCACGCTGACACCTGACCAGGGGACGCTGGCAGTCTCGGACTATGGTGGGCGTTACACATGGGTCTGGCGTTTGGAAAAAGATGCAAGCTTGTCCTGCCGTCAGCCGTATATCACCCTGCGAACGCCGACTCCCGACCTGCCCAGCAAGGGAGATGGGATGACGACCGACGCGGTTGGCCGTTATTACGTCACCTCAACCGTTGGGATCCAGATGTTCGATCCAACGGGGCGGATGGGGGGTGTCATTGCTGCCCCCAGTGATCAGCCCATTGTCAGCGTTGCCTTTGCCGGTCCCGGGCATGCGTATCTTTACGTTGCGGCAGGGGATAGCATCTTTCGCCGAAAGACCAAAACATCGGGGATCGAGTCACTATCCAAAAAGCGACAGTGAGTCGGCGCCTCAACGTGCCAAAATCGCGGTCACCAATCAGATCGCGGTCACCAATCAGATCGCGGTCACCAATCAGATCGCGGTCACCAATCAGGGCGGGTCACTTGTTGGCCTGCTTTTTCCTGATGTAATCCAGGACGCGGGCTTCGTAGGCGGCTGTTCGAAGTCCGACTGTCTTAGCCTCCTTGCGTGCCGCGTCGATTTCGATCTTGTCATTGAGAACCCGGTGCGCCAGCCAGATCGCGCCAACCCGGTTGGCTGATCCGCAATGCAGCATGACCGGCGTGCGTTTGGAATCTGCCATGATCGCTAGTGTCTTTTCGATGATCTCAGGGGTGAGTGATTCTGGCGCACGAAAGCCGAACTGGTAAAAATTCAGATCGAGTTTGGCAAGAGCGGCGGCTTCATCCCAATCGAGTTCGTCTTTTTCACGCAGAGTGATGACTGTCTTGATCCCTTGTCTTTTCGCCTCGGTAAATGCTTCTGCATTCGGTTGACCGCAGAGCAACGTTCCGCCATAAGCGTGGACATTTCGAGTTAATCCCAGTTTTGTTTTCGAAAGTTTCGGAGCCTTGTCGGCAGCGTTAACTGTCACGGTTGAAAGAAACAGAATCAGTGATAGGAAACAGGCGGTAGGTGCACGAAAACGTAGCATTGGTGGGTCCATAGGAAGCGAGGGCAAAGGAGAACTGAGTTTAGCAGATGGCAGGCGGGACGGAAATGTAATTCACGCTCACAGAGATCCGTTTAATGTCTGCGTGAATGGCACCAGCCCTGCACGCATCGGTTAAACTTCGGACGTATGCAATTGGGGTGATGTGCAAATGATGCTGAGGCTGCCTTCCATTTGTCTGGTTTCATTCGCCTGCGTGTACTGTTTCGCCTGAGGTTTTGGGCCGCTTGCATTGCAATGCAGAGTGGTAGTTTTGAAAGTCATGCAAGGAAACGTTTTTCGATGTTCAAACATTCACTTTTTCTTCTTTGCCTGATGGCAGCATGTAGTTGGCAACCGGCAAGCCAGGCTGCCGACGCCGGTAAAGTCAAAATACAGGAAATGACAACGGACAGTGATGCTTCGCTCCGTGGCTCGGCGGTAGCAGGGAAGGACGAAGCGTGGGTGACCGGATCCAATGGCACGGTGTTGCGGACGGTCGATGGAGGGACGACGTGGCAGCGAATCGAAGTGCCCGGTGCAGAGGATCTGGATTTTCGTGATGTTGAGATCCTCGCCGATGGAAGCGTATTGTTGATGGCGGCTGGTCCGGGCGACGCTTCGAAACTGTATCGTTCGGGCGATTCAGGCATGAACTGGAATGTCGTTTTTCGCAACCGCGATCCCAAGGGTTTCTTTGACGGGATGGCATTTGATGCGATGGGGCAACGCGGTTTTTTGTACGGGGATCCCATCGACGGGCAACTGGATCTTTATATCACAACGGATGGCGGAAAGAACTGGAAGCCTGTGCCGCGACGCAATCGTCCGAAACTGCGCGAGGGTGAGTACGGGTTCGCTGCCAGTGGAAGTGGCGTCAGCGTCAATGGATCGGTGGTATCTGTGGCCACAGGTGGCGTGGTCGCTCGAGTTTGGCGGTCCGAAGATTGGGGCAGAAACTGGACGGTAGCGAAGACTCCCGTTCGAGCGGGCAATGAGTCGTCGGGAATCTTTTCAATGGTCTTTCTCGATGCCATGACCGGCTTGGTCGTGGGCGGCGATTACAGGCGGCCCGAGTTGGATGAAGGCAACGTTGCACGTTCTCTCGATGGTGGAAAAACATGGTTGCAACAACCCGGGGTCAAGCTTGAACACAAGGCGTGTGTGCGTTCATTGGGCCAGGGTAACGCTTTAGTCTGCGGTCGCACGGGCGTGGCGATTTCATGGGATGCCGGGGAAACATGGCAGAAGGCTGAGTGTGGCGGCTACTACACCGCCGCCATCGATGCCGCGGCCAAGGTTGCCTATTTGGCCGGCAGCGAGGGACGCGTAGCGAAAATTGAATGGTAGAAATCCTCGCTGCTACTCGTTATTTCTGATGCAGTAAAGCCGAGCGGCTGTTCGAATCAGCACGCGATCACCAACGATTGCAGGAGTCGCCATTCCCATGTCGTCTTCCTCGAGGGAATTCGAATGCAGGAGCTCGAAATCGCGACCCGCTTTGATCACAAATGTTTCACCATCCTCGTTCAGGCAGAACAGTTTTCCGTTGTAAGCCCAGGGCGAAGAGGTAAACGATCGTCCCTTGGGGATGCGTTGTTTCGAATAGATCTCTTCACCAGTCTTCGCATCGTAGGCAGCCATTAGCCCGCGGTCGTGCAAGACATAAATGATCCCGTCGTAGGCGATTGTGCTGGGGTTGTAGGGGGCACCGGTGGGTTGGCACCAGGCAATATGATCGTTCGACTCGGCATCTTCGGCCAATGAAATGTCTCCCGTCGCACCGGGCCGGATGGCGTACAGCGGGCGAGAGGGATCACCGACGTAGCCCGAGCTGAGGATCAGCAATCCCTGATGTTCATAGGGGGTCGCAATGGTGATGCTGGACATGCCGAAAAGGGACCATTTTTCCTGGCCATCCAAGCCGTACGAAACGACGCGACCGGTTGCCGGGACCACAATTTCAGTACCTTTGGCGTGGCTCCATACATAAGGTGTCGACCAATTGCTTTTTTCATCCCGTTTGACCCTCCAAATTTCTTCTCCGGTGTGCTTGTCCAGTGCCAGAAGCGAGGAGGCCTCATCATTGTCGTTCAGCAGGTACAACCGATCCTGATGCAGAATCGGTGATGCGGCGAATCCCCATCCGTAGCGTGTCTTGGCCGGTTCAATGGCTTTCTTCCAAACTTCGTTACCATTCATGTCGAGGCAGAAAATGCCCACACCTCCGAAGACCACATAGACATGTTTGCCATCGGTCGTGGGCGTCTCTGAGGCAAAGCTGTTCTTGACATGGATCGATGTCGTCGGCTTGCCCTCATGCACCGTCCTGCGCCAGAGCTCCTTGCCCGTGTCCAATTCGAGGCACAGCACTTGCCACTGGTGGTCTGACTCGGGTGGTTTGGGACGGTTGCCACCAAAGTACAGCCCCTTCTTGGCGGCTTCGGTTTCTTCCGAGTTGATCACCGTTGTCAGGAATATACGATTGCCCCAGACAATCGGTGAAGACCATCCACGACCGGGGATGTCCTGCTTCCAGGCAATGTTGTCCTCAGCAGACCACGTTTCGGGCAGGTTGGTTGTCGCTTGTACCACCCCTGTGGCATCTGGCCCCCGGAACTGTGGCCAGTGGTCACCTGCCAATCCACGGTTCATCAGGCATGTCACGTTGATCATGAGAGTCGCGGTCATCAGAAACGTCAATGTCAAGGTTCGTGACAGGGTGCTGCTATACACCGATCTTTGATTCCAGATGCACATGAACAGAAATCCTTTGTGAGTTGGAGCAGGCTTACTGCTATCCAGTGTTTCAATTCGAGTAGGCCGAACCACTCAAATCATAATCGACAGGGCAGCCGTTCATAATAACCCTTGGCCGCTCCCGTTTCGTCGGATTGGTTCCCGACATGCATGCCTGAGATTGCCGTGGTGTGAAAAGTGAGTGTGGTTCCGCAACGCCTGACCCCCTGTGTATTATGATTCCATGCATCTTATTCTCCCACTTTTGGCAAGTTTGCTGTTTGTGTGTGGTCTGATTGTGATCAAGCGTGCCAATGCGGCGGGCGTGAGTCCGATCACAACATTGTTCTGCACGAATGTCGCGGCGGCGTTTGCGTTCTCTTTTATCTGGTTGTTAGGTGGAGATGCGATTCGCTGGGATCTGTGTTGGCAGCCTGCGATCATTGCAACTCTCTTCGTCTTCGGGCTGGCGTTTACGTTTCTTGCCATCGAGCGTGGTGATGTTTCGCTCGCCACACCCATCTTTGGCGTCAAGGTGGTCTTGGTAGCCATTCTGTTGACGCTTACTGGCGAACAGGATTTACCGTTACAGGTTTGGTACGCTGCTGCGTTGGCAACGTTCGGGATTGGCTTGATCCAGTGGACTGGAAACGGGCACCCGCACCACATCCTGCTGACAGTTTGCTTTGCGCTTGCTGCTGCGAGTTGCTTTGCAACCTTTGATGTACTGGTGCAGCGTTGGACGCCGATCTGGGGGGCTGGGCGTTTTTTGCCAGTCGTTTACTGGATGGTCGGATTGGGGTCGTTGGTAATGATTCCTTGGGTTGATTTTGCCCCCTGCAAACAACCGGGGGTGCGCGGGCTATTGTGTTCGGGTAGTCTGCTCATTGGTTTGCAGGCAATTTGCATTGTGGTTGCCGTGGGTGTGTTTGGCGATGCGGTCCGGGTCAACGTGGTCTACGCGTTGCGAGGCTTGTGGGGTGTAGGGCTGGCGTGGTTGGCTGCCAAAATATGGGGCGGCGCTGAAATCGAGCACGACCGGACCACCATGCTACTGCGAACCGCAGGCGCAGCGCTGCTGACATTCGCTGTCATGCTGGCAATTCTTGCCGGCGAATAGCCGTGCACCAAGGAAGTGGTGTGTGTCTGCAAGGATGAGCAATTTTTACATCAATGGTTTATACTGATCAGATGATTCTCGAGTCCGCCGGCTCTTTGAAATTCCCTTGCACCACTGGGCACGCATTATCCCATGTCTGAATCGACATCATCACCGTCAAACGTAAAGTCACAGGGCTCCAGACAGCCAACCGATACCAGCAAAGCCAGTCGCCGTGATTTCATTCGAAGCTCCGCCACATCGGTGGGTGCTGTTGCGGCGGTAACTGCTACTGGCACGCAGGAAGTGCAAGCAGCGAGTCCCAATGAAAAGATTCGCATTGGATTCATTGGTCCTGGTGGACGAGGTTTTGGTGCCCATGTCAAACGGCTGACCAAGTTGCAAGTCGAAGGCAAACCGATTGAATTGGTCGCCGTTTGTGATGTCTACAGCGAGCATCGCGACCGGGCGGCAGATTACATCGAGAAGGAGACCGGCAAGGCGCCGTCAAAGCACGAAGATTATCTGGAGATGTTCGCCAAGGCCAACCTCGATGCTGTCTGTATCGGTACACCCGATCATTGGCATGCCAAGCAGACGATGGACGCGTTAAATCATGGCTTGCATGTCTATTGTGAAAAGCCGATGACTAAAACAGTGGAGGAGGCGATTGAGGTCATGCGGACTTGGCAGAAGTCAGGCAAGGTGATGCAGGTTGGTGTTCAGTCCACCAGTTTGCCAGTCTGGAATCAGGTCAACGATTTACTGACCAGCGGAAAGCTTGGAAAAGTTTTGATGTATCAAACCGAGTTCTTTCGAAACTCGGCTCAGGGGCAATGGCGGTATTACAAGCTGGAACCGGCCATGAATCCCAGGAATATCAACTGGAAGAAGTGGCTGGGAGTTGAAGAGGGCTTAGCTGAGTACGAAGATTTTGATCGGGCCAAGTATCGGCAATGGCGTCGGTTTTGGCCGTATGGGTCTGGCATGTTCACCGATCTTTTTGTGCACCGTACGACCAGCATGTTGAAAGCGACCGGGTTGCGTTTTCCGGGGCGAGTCGTTGGCGCGGGCGGGATTTATGTTGAGTACGATGGCCGCGATGTCCCTGACGTTGCGACCGTGGTGGCAGACTTCCCCGAAGGTGTGCAGGGATTAGTGACAGCAACCATGGCCTGCCAGGAGACTCCGATCCGTCAACTGATCCGTGGTCATTTTGGCTCGTTTGTCTTTGGGACCGGCGAGAAGTTTGAAGGCTTTGATTACGTTCCCGAGCGGCCACAGGTCACTCGAGACAGCAAGCTCAAGGAAGAACACATCCCGGTCGGCCAAGTCCTGGACACCACTTACGACCATTTCAAGAACTGGGTTACCGCGATGGTCGCGGACGATCCAAGCTTGGTCAACAACGATCCCAGACTAGGGGCTGCTGCGATCACCACCGTGATCCTGGGCGCTCGAAGCTACCGTGAAGGCAAAGCTTTCTTTGTCGATGAGGAATCATTGGCGGTTAAGGATGCCGATGCTTCGTGGGCAAACCGTTGGGAAGAACGCTCGCACCAGCGTGGCAAACCCAATCACATCGCTGGCTGGAAAGCCGGTGACCATGGCAGCGTTCTGGAAGAGCCTGAGTACATGAAACTGGCCGGGCCATGGGTCAACGGAAAGGCTCCCGAAGAGGGCTAGCAAAGAAGATAGCTGGTAAACTGAATGATCTGAAGACGGAAGAACCTGAGACGCAGATCAAGAACCTGAGGTGCTGATCAATCAGACTGTTCGAATTCAACCATTTCACACCGCCGGGACGTTAGGTTCCCGGCGTTTTTTGTGCTCGATCAGAGATTCGTCGCCTGAGAAACACGAATTTGTTAGGATTGCACCTAACAAAGCCCCATCGAGGTCGTCAGCCCGATACCTTCGATGAATCGGGTCTAAGTTGATCGGAGCACCCAGGGGCGTTGCGATGGGGTGGAATCAACTGCGAATCAACTGCGAATCAACTGCACAAGAACAAAACAGTCGATTCGGTGGCAACGCGGTGCGGGCACGGATTACGGATCTCTAGCAGAATTCAGGTTTTGGGCGGCAGCTTCCAAATGACACTTCCAACCGATAAGTAGTGAGGCGGCGAAATGTTTCGAGTACTTTGCAAGATGACCTTAGCGGTCGGTTTGTTGATCACTGGCTTTGTATCAACCTCGGGTGCTCAGGGGTTGTTGATTTCATCTGAGCCGCATTTTCATCATCGGCTGCCGCGGGTGAGGCCAATCATGCCACCAATTCGGCCTGGCCAACCCGGTTTCTTGTACGACATCGCCAAGCTCGAAGTAGACGCATCGATCCGTAATCAGGTGGCTGAGGTGCAGGTTGCACAGACATTTAAAAATCGCAGCAACCGAACGCTGCAGGTGAAGTTCATTTTTCCCCTTCCCTACGACGGCGCCATCGATCAGATGACCTTCATGGTGGATGGAGAGGAATTGGAGGGGCGATTGCTCGAAGCCGACAAGGCACGCGAGATTTATCAGTCTTATGTTCGTCGCAGTCAGGATCCTGCACTGGTGCAATGGATTGGCACGGGGATGTTCCAAACCCAAGTCTTTCCGGTTCCGGCCGGTGCCGAGCGAACGGTTTCGCTTCGCTACACCCAGATTTGCAAGCGGCAAGGAAATTTGAACGATTGGTTGCTGCCTCTTTCGCCTGCCAAGTTCACTTCGAGCCCCATTGGCGAGATAAATATTCGTGGTCGTATTCGCAGTGAAACCAAGTTCGGTAACGTCTATAGCCCTTCACACGATGTTGAAATTGAGCGTGACGGGGATCAGGTCGTTCGCTTTGAGTACAAAGCGAAATCAACGGTTCCAGTTCGAGACTTTCGCGTGCTCTGGGATACCGGTGATGATGCTGTGCAGATGTCCGTTGTGTCCCACCGACCTGACGCGGATCAGGATGGATACTTCATGCTGATGATACAGCCGCAGTTTCCCACCGTTTCTGATGAGCAGAAGAAGAGTGGCAAGAATGTGATTCTTGTGCTTGACAAAAGCGGCAGCATGCGGGGTGAGAAAATTGATCAAGCTCGGCGAGCTGCGTCCTATGTTGTCGATAAATTGCGCTCTCGCGATCGCTTTACTCTGATTAACTACGACAGCCGGGTAGAAACGTTTCGCAGTGAACTGTCAAGCGGCGACAAAGAAACAAGGGTCGACGCCAGTGAGTACATCGATTCAATGCTGGCCGGAGGGAGCACGGATATCGACGGAGCCCTCGCGAGAGCGTTGCAGTTCACGGCAAACGCAGACGGACCCGCATACGTGGTTTTTATGACTGACGGGCAGCCAACCGTCGGAGAAAAAAATGTGATGAAAATTGCCGCGAATGTGAAGCGTCAGCTGAATGAACAGACACGTCTTTTCAGCCTGGGAGTTGGCCACGATGTGAACAGCCGATTGCTGGATAAGTTGGCGAGCATTTGTCTTGGTCAAACCATGTATGTACGCCCGGGTGAGCCCCTGGATGACGTCGTCAGCCAACTGTATGACAGAATCGGAGCTCCTGCGCTGACCGATGCCAAACTGCAGCTGACAGTCGGTGGAAAAGAAGGACGCACACGGCAAATTTATCCTTCTGAAATGTACGATCTGTTTTCAGGCGATCAGTTGGTGATTGTGGGCCGCTATCGAAAGCCGGGTGAATTGAAAATCAAATTGACCGGTAAATTCATGGGAAAGAAACAGGAGTATGTGTTCGAGGATGAGTTTCCCAAACAGACCGGTAGCGGCAGAAACGTTTTTGTCGAGCGTCTTTGGGCTACACGCCGCATTGGTCAGATCATCGATGACATCGATTTGTACGGCGAAAATCAGGAACTGATTGACGAGTTGATCATGCTCTCAAAGAAACACGGCATTCTGACGCCCTACACTGCGTACCTTGCAGAGGAACAAACCGACCTGAATGACTTGTCGCGGGGACGTGAAGTTACACAGGGAAATTTACAACAGCTGCAGCAAGAATCAGGGGAACTTGCTTTCCGGCAACGGGATTTTAAGTCGCAACTGAAATCTGCAGGACGGGCTGCCCAGTCAGAGGACATGGATGAAATGAATTTTTCCATCGCCACTCCCGCAGGAATCGCGGGAGGGTTTGGTGGGGGGCCGCCTGCTGTTAATGCACCAACTGGGAATTTGAACGGACAACAACAGGGCGGGCTAAAACCGAGTCCATTGCAACAGGGGAACAAACGCCGAGCCGTCATGCAAATAGGTAGCAGGACATTCTTTTACAAGGGGGACCGCTACATTGATTCTGAGGCGAGCGATGAACAGATCGCGAAAGCCATTGAAATGGAACAGTTCAGCGATGAGTATTTTGATCTGATCGGGAAGCTCGGCGAACGATCCAAGGCGTTCCTTGCTGAGTCAACCAAGTTGCTTGTGCTGATTGATGGCAAGGCATACCTGATCGTACCACTCAAGGCTGAACCTGACAGTCCAGCGACGCCCTGAACTCGGGCTGCTGAACTCGGGCTGCTGAACTCGGGCTGCTGAACTCGGGCTGCTGAACTCGGGCT
>JAPKCI010000190.1 GCA_028823035.1 Rubripirellula sp. | reverse complement strand
TGGCATCTGGACTTGGGCAGTACGTCTGGCCGTGGCATCTGGCTCGGGGCGCGGATGGCGAGCGGAGACTTGATTCTTTCGACGCTTCTTTGGGGGTGCGACCCTCTTTATCGTCAGAATTGGAATTCTCGACCCAACTCAGCCGAGTCCGATGCTCACCCGCCGATAAATGATCAAGAGCAATTGCGGGCCATCGTTAAGATGCAGAACCGCCGCCTTCCACTCCTGAATCACGGCACGATCATGGCCACCTTTAACGAAACCGGTTTGCGAAAAGCAGCGATTCTGCTGATGAGCATGCCAACCAAGAATGCTGCCCAGGTACTAGGCCAATTGCCCCCCTCGTATATCGAGGCTGTGAGCATCATGATCGCCCAGATCGACTCGGTCGGGGGGGATGATCAGGAAATTGTGATCGCCGATTTTCTGACCAGCAAAGCGAGTTCGTTGTACGCCAGTCCGGGAGGGCTCGAGCGAGCGAAGGAACTGATCAAAGAGGCGCTGGGCCGTGATGCTGGTGAACTGATTGGAAACCTGCAGCAGACGATCGAGGCCATGCCGTTCAGCTTCATCAAAAAGGTGGAGCCCCAAACATTACTGCAATTCATCGGGGACGAGCATCCGCAAACCATTGCCCTGATGCTCAGTCATTTTCCCAGTAATTACGCAGCCGAGGTGATCGCAGGTCTGGATCCCGACAATCAGTTGGAAGTCATCCGCAGGGTGGCGGCGATCGGTCGTACGAGTCCCGAAGCGGTTTCCGAGTTGGAGTTCGGCCTTGAAATGCGTTTGAGCAGCATGGTCAATCAAAAGCACAGTAACGCGGGTGGTGTCGAGAGCGTTGCGGAAATTCTGAATGTCTGCGATCGTTCGATTGAACGATCGATCATGGAATCAATCGGCCGTGAGGACCCAGAGCTGTCCGAGGAGATTCGACGTTTGATGTTCGTCTTTGAGGATATTTCCAAGCTTTCCGATCGCGACATCCAGGCTCTGCTAAAGAACGTCGAAACCGCGCAATGGGCGATGTCACTCAAGGGTGCCAGCGATGTTTTGCAGGAAAAGATCATGCGAAACATGAGCACGCGGGCCTCAGAGAACCTCAAGGAAGAGATGGAGTATCTCGGCAGCGTGCGGGTCAGTGAGGTGGAGTCTGTGCAGCAGAAAATAGTCGATGTGGTTCGACAACTTGAGGACAGCGGCGAGATCTCGCGACCAACGGGCGACGAGGAAGAAGAGTACGTCAACTAAGCAACGTCAACGAGGCAATGCCCGAGGGCAGGTTGATCTTTGCGGCGGTAACCCGATCGCCGTCGCAACACCACTTCATGCTACTTGTCTTGCCCGGCATTCTTGTCTCGCCCCGCAGGGGGGCTGTAGTCGGGTATTGTCGCGATCAGTAGAGTGTCTTCCGATTGGTCAGGGGCATCGGTTTCCTGAGGCAATGGATCAGGATCCTTCGTTCGGTGCCTGTGTTTGAGCAGCGAAATGAACAAGGCGAACGCTGTCAGTGGCAGGACACCATAAAGAGCCACTTTGCCAAAGCTTTCTTTGAGTTCTGGACGTGTTGAGGCGGCGATCAGAAATGCGGTGTAACTGCCGTAATAGACCAAAAATAAAGCCGCTTCATGACGACGGATCACGTTGCCTGACAGGAAGATTGGGAAACAGAGGATGGCGACAGCTACCATGATTGGAATGTCAAAGATGATCGCTTCTTCCAAGACGTTGATCCCTGTAGGCGAGATAGCGCTTGTGAGTCCGAGTACGCAGAGAATGTTGAACAGATTGCTTCCCACCACGTTGCCAACCGCAATGTCCCGTTCTCCCCTGTAACTGGCAACCACCGAGGTGACGACCTCCGGCAGCGATGTCCCGATGGAGACAATCGTCAGGCCAATTAGGAGTTCATCGACCCCCAGCTTTGTCGCGATAATTACCGAACCGTCAACGAGCCAGTTGGAACCCCATCCCAACAGGATCAGTCCACCTATAATCAAGGTAATCTGTTCCACGATGGCGACCCAGCCGATCGCTGGTTTCGAGTACTCCTGAGCAAACTCATCAATCACTGCCTTTGTCTCGCTTCGGCTCTTGGCTATGCAGAACACGATGTAGATCAGTAAAGCAATGAACAGCAGCACGCCTTCCCAGCGAGTAATCACGCCGTCGGCAGCCACGGCCCACATGGCCAGGGACGCGGCGATCATCAGCGGAACATCGATGCGAATCAGCTGACTGTTGACCACCAAGGGGGTAACGAGTGCCGAGACGCCGAGGATCAGCAAAATGTTGATGATGTTGCTGCCAATCACGTTGCCGACTGCGATGTCAGCGTTGTTCGACAGTGCGGCTTGAAGACTGACGCCCAGTTCAGGTGCACTGGTCCCAAATGCAACGACCGTCAGTCCGATCACCAAGGGCGAAACTCGGAAGGTTGCCGCCATGGCTGACGCACCACGCACCAGCAACTCGCCACCACCCACCAAGAGTATGAGGCCAGCAATCAGTTGTCCGATAACTAGTAGCGAATCGTTCAAACCTGTTTAGCTCAACGCGATGATAAAGGGATTGAAGCGGCCAGTCAGCAGGGATTGCTCGCGTTGCCTTTTCTGGCGGTTGCGATGCATACGACTGAGAGTGTTCGATGACTTGGCTCAATTGCAGCCCGTTACAGACTAGCACACCAAGCTAATTGCCTCGACCCAATGGTTCTGATCGCCTCGGCTCAGGGTTCTAGTCGCCTCAGCTCAGGGTTCTAGTCGCCTCAGCTCAGGGTTCTAGTCGCCTCAGTTCAGGGTTCTAGTCGCCTCGGCTCAGGGTTCTAGTCGCCTCGGCTCAGGGTTCTAGTCGCCTCAATTCAGGGTTCTAGTCGCCTCAATTCAGGGTTCTAGTCGCCTCAATTCAGGGTTCTGATCGCCTCGGCTCAGGGGTCAAGTCGCCTCAGTTCAGCGTTTTGATCGCCTCAGCACAGGGTTCTAGTCGCCTCAGTTCAGGGGCGTTGAGTGTTTTGGTGCAAGGCCGTGGTTGCAAGCGAGCAGGGGGCCCTGTTTGTGTTGCAATCAAATGTGTTCCACGGTGGAATGGCTCCTACCGTCCAATCGCACTTTTCTAGATCGCCTGCAGCAGGCGAACCCAATTCAACAGTTTCAAGATAGTCGTGTCACCACCTCGGACGATTGGATAGCCCATTCGCTGGATGGCCAAACTCCACTCCGGTAGTTCCTGATTCGCAGAGACGGGCAACAGGAATTGCAAGGCTGCAGAGGGATTGTTTTCTTTGAGTCTCACGGCTGGGCTGCGAGTTTTGGGAGAAACGGAGACCCCGAAGAACGTCGAACTTTGTGAGATCGCAACGGCAAGCGCCATCGAGTCCGCCGCTTCTGCATCGATACCGGCGATCGCTCCGGGAGCAGCTACCGCAACGGCAGTGGGGTTGATCGGAGCCTTTTTGATCACAGCCGCAGCAAAGTTGGCAATTGCATTGAGTTCTTTGGGCTGCCATCTTCGGGCGTCTTCGGGGGCAATGGCACACAGCACAACTCCGGCTGCCATGGCTGCTTCACGCCATTCATCCACGATTTTTCGAGGTGCATCCTGCCCCGGATTCAACAGCAACACAAGCAAACCAAGTGATTGGTCCCCATCACCGGGCTCAGGAGCCAGAAAGGCCGCCGCATTGCCAGCGTCAGGTAGTTTAATTTCTTCGGATTTCCAGTTGCCCGGTTTTGCATCGGCCCATTGTTTTGCCACTTCGTTCAGGGCCGGACCTGAAATGCTGTCTGGTGTGATCTTGATTGTCTGATCGTTTTCTTGCCGAGTGAGTGAAAGAACCAATTCGGTATCGGGTTCTGCCGAGATTAGCAGACTTCGGAGTGCACCGATGCTGGTCACATCCGTGTCTCCCAGTTTAAGAATCCGGTCGCCGGGCTCCAGCTTTCCCTCGGCTACGGTTCCGGGTACGACATCATCCACAAAGACCTGTGTCTCGTCGTTTTCGGTTTCGCCGGGCTGCTCACTCGCCAGAATGCCAAGTCTCTGTGGTTGCAGAGGGGGAATGGTATCGGCGAGTTCCGTTTCAATCTCGATCTCTTTGCCGTCCCGACGGAGTTTGATTCGAATCGAATCACCGGCATCAAATCGTCCCAATGCCTGTTTGATTTCCTGATGGCGTCGAACCGGCCGACCGTCAACTTCGATCACTTCATCACCCGCTTTGATTCCCGACGCTTCGGCTGGCGAACGCTTTCGAACCGCGGAAATCTCGGTGCCATCGTCGTAAGGGTCTTTGGTTTTCGAAGCGATCCCGATCAGACCTGGCTTGATGTCATTTCCTGACTTCAGACGCTCAATTTTCTTCAGGATCACGTCGCTGGGGATTGCAAATGCGATTCCCGAGTCGTACCAGCTCGTTGGGTCCGGAGCACCACCACTGGCGACTGCAGGAATCAGAATGCCCAGCACTTGCCCGTACAGGTCGATCAACGGACCCCCGTAAAAAGCCGGTGAAACTCGGGCATCGGTTTGTAAGGCAACACCATCAAGTCGCTCCGCGCCGCTGAGCACTCCGCGGCTAACGATAGGGCTTGCGTCTCCGCCGTATCGCCCCACAGCCACGGTGGTCTTGCCGATTTTCAGATCAAGTGTGGCGGGAAACTCGATCGCCTTCAGCTTTTTATCGGTGTCAATTTTTAAGATCACAAGATCGCGATGGTAGTCTCTCGCGATGACTTTCGCGGCGTGTCGTGAGCCATCAGGAAGGACAGCCAAAATGCTTGCTGATGGACGCTGCACCACGATGCTGGATGCCAATAGGAATCCTTCAGGGTCTATCACCACGCCCGAAGTGGGTGCGTCCTGTTCAACTTCACCTGCGGTCGCCTGCGCGGTTCCGATGATTTCGATGGACACGACGGATGGCAGCACCCGGTTGGCTGCCTCACGCACCGCCTTGGCCATGGCTTGACGATATTCATTGTCTGCGGAACCAGTGCGGACTCCCAGAATGAGAGTGCATGCGATGGTCAGCAAGGGCACTGCGACGGGGCTGCAAAGGCTTGAGAGGCGAGGCATTCGATTCACGGTTGCAGAGTTACGGGGAGGATCTGGGTGTCGCGTTGCACAGTCAATTCCACATCATCGCGGCGATCGACCGTTCGCAGTAGCGAGCGGAGTGTCCGCTGGCTGTCAACGCGTTGGCCGTTGACTAGCAGGATCAGATCATCGGGACGAAGGGCGGCACGAGCAGCGGCGCTGTCAGGTGAAACATTGTCGATGTAGGCAGGTGTCACTTCCAGGACGTCGGGGATCATCACCATGCCCAATGCGTCCGGATTGTGAGAATCCTTGCGAGCCAATTCGGGGGTCGAAGAATCCGGGATGGTCGTCTTGCGGCCAGCGATGATGTCGCCAATCGTCTGTCGAAGGGCGTTTGCCGGTACGGCGTAGTTTAGCCATGCGCCGGTCGCTGAATCACGTAACTCTTTGCCGAGCATCGCCACCAACTGTCCGCGGCTGTCGATGACAGCACCACCCGCCGCGCCGGGATTGTTTGCGATCAGGTCAAGGATCAGAACTTTTCCGCGATACGGTGTTTTGAAAGTCCCCCGTCTTGCATTCAGGTCGGTGACCGATGCGACGGTCCCCTGCATGACACTGGCTGGTTCGTTACCCGTTGCAATGTTGAACAGGTTGCTGACGGCGATGATTGGGTCGCCCCAAGAAGCCGAAAGCTTTTCCTCGATCTCAAAGAACGGCACGTCGCTCACTTCGATCTTCAGAATTGCCAATTCCAACGCCGGTTCGAAACCGACGATTTTCGATTCGTAGCGGCGGCCATCGTCCAGCAGGACAATTGGCTCGACATCGAGCACATAGCTCCATGCCGTCGCGATATGCCCCTCGGGGGACACCATGAACCCACTTTGATATGCCTCCAGACCCTTCAGGCCACCAGCGCCATAGATTTTCACAACGCGTTGCTGCGCATCACGTGCCCACTTGCCCAGTGGAGTTTCGGCCTTGGCTGTATCTGAAAAACTCCCTGCTGTGACCGCTACAATGAGTAACAGAGCTGTCAAACGCCTCATGCTTTCACCTCGTCGGTTCTGTCACGCCCTGTCGAGTCCTCGCCGGAGTCCTCTGCTGCTGGCACTGCTGGGGCTTCTTTTGCATTTTCGTCAGCAGCATTTTCGTCAGGGTCATTTAAGTTGACATTCAGTTCAGATGCAAGAATCTGATCCCATGACTTCACCCGAATTCGTATCAGACTGTCCAGTCCATAACGCAGGTCGAGCATGCTGGGCATCGATTTTGAATCAGCGTCGCGAATCAGCCAAAGCTCTGCAGGGTCTTCATCTCGATCGGCGAAGACTTCAACGACCTCAACGGCTCCCGAGTCGGGGTGACTCAGCCAGCGGACTTCCAGTTCACCCGCGATGCCAACCATGACATCACGAAGTGGACGCTCTCCACCCAGCGGCATGGTGCCCAGGTAATAGGATTCACCAAATTTGCGAGGTCCCTCGGTCAGCATTCGTCGCCAGGCATCCAAGGCTGGCAGTAAACCAACGACTGTGCCATCAATGACCGCGTCATACATGTCACCTCGGTTTTCTATTTGGATCTGCTGGTCACCAATGGTGAGTGACATTTTGTCGGGGGCAACTTGGATTCTGACCGGCTTGGCTGGGTTCTGGTCTGTTACGCCTTTGATCAGCCACGCTGTTTTTTCTTTTTTTGCAACCGACTCAGTCTCTGATGCTTCTGGGGGCAGTTCTTGGAATGGGAACTGGTTTCTCAAGGATGCAATGAAGTCGTTTTGCTCCGCAAGATTAAAGAAGTAGTTCGCAAATCCTTTTCTCTGGACCAGTTGTTCCTGAACCTGCTTGGGCAGTTTAACTGCTGGTTTTGCTGGTCTGGCTGCACCAGGGCGACGTTGTGGCGGCTTGTTGTCGCCATCAGCAGGCGGATCACCGTCTTCTTTTTTCTCGCCTTCTTTTTCGGGAGATTGGGGACGTGGGGGCGGAGGTGGTAATGCTCCAGCCATCTTTTTCAGCAGTTCGTCCTGCAGATGGACTCCCATCAAGCGGATCAATGTGTTGACGGTTTTTCCATCTGCTCGGTAGGTCACTTTTACCCGCCATCCGTTGGGCAGGGTTGCCAGAACGTTTTGTAAATCATTTGCGGTTTGTACCACGCGACCGTCAACCTCCAGTATCTCCGCGCCAAAACGGAGTCCGCGGCGGTACGCATCGCTTGACTCAATGATGTTCGAGACCGCAACACCGCTGTCAGGATCGGTAGTGACGGTGGCCCCAAGCGTTGCGTGATCGACGATGCGGCCGCTGTGCAGGTAGCCGAGAAAGTTCTTGGCTTGATTGATCGAGATCGCGTATCCCACACCAACATTCACGCGGCCACGCTTCTCAAATGAGGCGCGTCCAACGATGCCAAGCAGTCGGCCTTGGGCATCGTAGATGGGGCCGCCCGAGTTGCCGGGGTTGATGGATGCGTCGGTTTGAAGGCAGTCTCCGTATTCGAGTAAGGTGCCCGAAGGATACTGGTAACGGCCGACGCCGCTGAGGATTCCGTAGGTCACGGTGGGCTGCAAATTGCTTGCCAACAAGAACGGGTTGCCGATGACCATGCACCAATCACCCGGTTCTGCAATCCGACTGTCACCCAGTTCTGCTGCCGGAAAATCACTGCGTCCAAGTAGCCGGATCATTGCCAGGTCGCCGACCGGATCGATTCCAACGATCACGGCATCATAGACATTGCCATCGCTCATCCCGCAACGCATGAATGAACCGGCGGGGCTGGTAACATGAAAGTTCGTCAGTGCGTAGCCGTCTGGTGAAATCACGACTCCGCTGCCCCCGCCCCCGCCTCCCGGGACGAAGACGCTGACGGCTGACGGTGTCGCGCGGGCGATCGACTCAATGCGTTGGTTCTCTACCTGCTCCAGAATCGGATCCAGAGTGATTGGGTCAGCGGCCTGCAGGGTGTCGATGGTCGCGATGACCATCGACAGCCAGGCCAACCCGGAAAGGTAGGGGATTATTCGGTTCATCATGAGTTCAGGGGGTACCGCAACATTGGGGCTGGAGAGTCGTGATGGTTTGCAGTGTTGAGCGTTCTCGACGATTGTTTCGAATTCAAAGGCTGCTTCGGAAAACGCAGGTGTCTTTTCAATACACGGGTCAGATCAGCAGATTGTTCATTTCAGCAAACGGGGACGCGAAAACCGAACGGTATCACCGAGGTTCCCATCGCCACCGTTCTCGACTTCGAAAATAACTCGGCGGGCTTCATTGACATCGATTTCAAAGCCGCGTGCCGTTGCGTCGGAAAGAGTCTGGGTCCAGACAACTTTGCCATCGAGTTTGACGTTGACGGCCAATTTGCTCGCTTTGCCATTTGAAGGGTTACGTTGGACCGTTCCTGCCACGGTTTGATACTCTGGACCGATCCTGAACTCAATCATGGATCCGCTGTTCACGATCAGATCAGATTCCTGATCAGACTGAGGGCCAAAAAAGCGGTTCAGCAAGGATGGGTCAAGCTTGGTGGGCAGATAGGAACGAAAGGAGGATGTGACAGGCTTTTCCATTGCCAGAATGCTGATGCCGCTGCTCCAATCAATCCGGGCAATCTGGTCGAGCGAAATGGCGTGTTCCGTCTGGCCATCAAGTTGCATCGTTAATGGTTGTCCCTCCTGATTCGGTTTGATTCCCGTCACCGCCCAGTTCGATCCGTAAATGTCAGTGACACGAATCGAGGGCGTTTCGTTGATCTCTTCACTGCCACCGAAAATTATGCCTTCCAGTTGTATAGTCGGGGCGTTGACGGTGGTGCCTTCCAGATTGAACTCCACTGTTTCGGAGGTGATCGACAGGATGACTCCCTGCTGTGGATCGAGTTTGTTTCCTGGTCGTCGAATCACCAACGTGTCACCTCGGTGTTCTGAATTCACCAGGCCAAGCCACTGTGCGTCCGTCTCGGCTGTGGAGCGTCGAAAGCGAATCGCCCGGACTCTATTAATGGGTAACAAAAGCGAGTCTTGACGTCGCGGTTCGATGAATAATCCGTCGTCGTTAAGTTTTAGATCCGTAACAAAAATTCGCGATCCGTTGGTCAGTGCGACCTGCTTCTGCGGCGCCACCCGACCGTCGGCTTCAGTCGGTCGCATGGATGAGAGGTCAATGAACGGAACCGTCGTTGTCTTGCCAGCTTCGTTTAGCAGCAAGGCGTCAGCTGTGAAACCAGACAGTTCCCCATGGATTTTGTTTCCGTCGTTGGTTTCGACAACGACTGGTAACACTGCCAGCACCACCACGCCGAATAATTGAACAAGCCACTCAGTCGCATACATATTGGGCAACGGTCTCTCCTTGGCGATTTTGGGGCTTGCACTTGCACATCGCGGGTAAGCCACTGTAAGTCCGGTCCATTGGAGCGGACGCCGGGTGCGAACGGTAATGTCGCACAGTTGTCCTCTTCGATGACCTCCTTATGTTAGCAGGAGAGCCATAGCCGACCAGCATGTGCGGACTGCGGGAATCCCTCTCGGGAGGCATTTGGCTTGTTTAAATAGCCGATTTGGGTGCTCATGCCTCCGTTTACAGCCCTTCGTTGCCGCGGCAGGCGTCGGCTGGGTTGCCACGGCAGATCGGCTGAGAAACCCCGGTGTGTCTGCCCATGAACCCCGGTGTGTCTGGCCATAAACCCCGGCGGGTCGGCTGAGAAACCCCAGTGGATCGGCTGAGAAACCCCGGCGGGTCGGCTGAGAAACCCCAGTGGATCGGCTCGAAATTAGTGTCGCTTGCGGTTTTTATCGATTAGCCCGGACGACATCAGGCTGGCAGGAATCGTTCACCATGCTCAGTAGCACAAGTTCGCAGGACGAGATTTCGGCTGTCGAGCATGGACTGCATTGGATTTGCAGTATTGGGCCATTGCTGGAAAGCTGGCCCTCTTGCCCCCAAGGGTGTTTCGGATTGACCGGGCGGCACCGCAATGCTGGGTATCAATCACCACGGCGGGAGAGGTACGTGTAGTGCCCCAACGCGCTTTCGTAGAACGAGACAGTGTCACCGGCTTGTTCGTTATTGATGAAGCCGTGCTGCACAGCATCCTCCACCGCCTCCTGCAGTTTATCGACCAATTCGCGACCCTCGTATTGGACATATCCAAGGACTTCGCGGACGGTATCACCTTTGACAATGGATTGAACCTTGGCGATACCATCGTGAACATCAACATGTACCGCATGTGTGTCGCCAAAAAGATTGTGCAGGTCGCCAAGGATTTCCTGATAGGCACCCACCATGAACACCGCCAGTTGGTAGGGTTCGTTGGGACGAAGTTCATGAAGTAGCAGAGTCCGATTCTGTTGACCGCCGTTGATGAAACGATCTACTTTTCCGTCGCTGTCGCAGGTAATGTCACCCAGTACGGCGTGACGTGTTGGCCTCTCGTCGAGTCGGTGGACTGGCAGAACAGGAAACATGTGGTCGATGGCCCATGAGTCGGGCATGGATTGGAACAGTGAAAAGTTGGCAAAGTAAATGTCAGAAAGCATCCGGTCGAGTTCCTTGATGTCCTCGTGGACTTCGCCGTGCTCGTTGGAAAGATCCCGGATGCGGTGACAAATTGAAAAGAACAGATCTTCTGCCGTTACCCGTTGTTCTAAAGGCAGATAGCCTCCGCTGAACAGGTTCATGCAGAGATCGAGTGCCAACTGCGCATCGTGATAGGATTCTCGGATGTTGGACGGTGTTAATTCACTGTAGGTCATCCACAGATCCAGCACCGGCTTTTCGTAATGATCGGGCACCTGCGTCGGGATCGCCTGCACATTGCCCTGTGAGGTGACCCCCAAGGTCTCCATCACGAGCACGCTGTGGTGAGCTGCGACCGCGCGGCCACTTTCTGACATCAGTTGCGGGTGTGGAACAGATGCTTCATCACACACCGTCTGGACGTGGAACACTACATCATTTGCATACTCTTGCACGGTGTAGTTCATGCTGGAAGCGGTATCACTCTGTGATCCGTCATAGTCAACACCAAGGCCTCCCCCAACATCAAGGTATCGCAGGCCCGCACCCCGCCGGTAGAGGTCAACGTAGATACGCGATGCTTCCAGAATCGCAGCCTTCAATTGTCGAATGTTCCCAACCTGGCTGCCCACGTGGAAATGCAGTAATTGAAAGCAGTCACCCAGCCCATGATCGATCAATCGATCCAGTTGGGTCAGCATTTCAGCCACGGTCAGGCCGAATTTGCTACGGTAGCCACCGCTTGCTTGCCACCGCCCGGAACCTCTTGTCGCAAGCTTGACTCGCATCCCCAATGTCGGTCTGACACCAAGTTGCTCTGAAATGTCAAGGATCAGATCGAGTTCACTGACTTTTTCTACTACTGGAATAACGGTGCGACCGAGTCGTTGGGCGAGCAACGCCATGCGGATGAATTCCGCATCCTTGAACCCATTGCAAATGATGGGCAATTCCGCATCAGTCATGGCGACCACGGCAAGTAATTCTGGCTTGCTGCCCGCTTCAATGCCGAAACCGTATTGCTGCCCATGTTGAATGACCTGTTGGACAACGTCACGCTGCGGGTTCACTTTGACTGGGTAAACGTAACGGTATCCGTTCTGGTATTTGTGGTCATCGATCGCTTTCTGAAAACACTGGCTGAGGGTTTTTAAGCGATCACCGAGGATTCCGTTGAAGCGGATCAGAATCGGTAAATCCAGACCTCGCTGTTTCAGGCGGTCGATCAGTTCCTTGAGGTCGATTGCGTCTTCGGGATTGCGATTTGGCGAAACAGTAACGGTGCCATGTTCTGAAATGCCGAAATACCCGTCGCTCCAGGCGTCAATTTCGTACAACAGACCACTTTGTTGGGGCGACCATGCACGATTTTTTTCAACATCCATTCTCTGTTTGCTCCCTGCGATTGATCACTCGTCACTCTCGCCCTTTAGCGTCAAAAGTGTCCGACGTTTTAAACAACCGAATTCACATTCTATCGACGGCAATGGCGACGATGCCAGCGGGGTGACGACACGACCATCTGTTCGCAAACTCCTGTACCCACACCTTATTTAACGTGAGAGTCGAACTGAGTCCCTGACCTCTGATCCCTGACCTCTGATCCCTGACCTCTGATCCCTGACCTCTGATCCCTGACCTCTG
>JAPKCI010000476.1 GCA_028823035.1 Rubripirellula sp. | reverse complement strand
TTAGGATCCTCGTTCTCAATGCTTGGAACGCTGCTACTAACTGCTTCTATCTCCGCTGCAGTACGATTCTGCAATTCGTCAATGTCCAGTTTTTCGAGCAGCAAGCCTGCAACTGCACCTGTCATGCAGCAGGCCAGCAAACCGCCAAACATGGCCCGCAAACCGAGCTGCGCTAAGTCCTTCTTGCGAGATGGCTCCAAGCCGCCAATACCTCCCACCTGGATTCCAATTGCGCCGAAGTTGCTGAATCCAGCTAACGCGTAGGTCATCACGATGGCAGTCCGCTCACTGATGGCTTTGCCATCGCCAACCTCGGCTTTTCCCAAGGCGTCGTAGGCAATGAATTCATTGGCAACCGTCTTCAAACCAATCAGTCGACCAGCCTCAAGACACTCTGCGGCAGGAATCCCCATCAGCCAAGCCAAGGGCCAGCAGAGGTAACCCAAAATCATCCCCAGCGACAACGCGGGCTCGCCAGCTGCATCGACAAATCCAGCCTGCACCGATGCAAAACCCAAGATGACATCCACGAGGGCTAGCAGGGCCAGGAAAGCGATCAACATCGCCCCCACATTCATGGCTAATTTCAATCCGTCGCTGGCTCCCTCGACGGCCGCGGCAATCAGATTGACGTGCGCCGACGGAGCAGAAAGTTTCATCTCCGCAGATACCTTTTCAGGCTCGGTTTCGGGAACCATCACTTTCGCAATCAGCAGGGCAGCCGGTGCGCTGATTACAGAAGCGGTCAGCAAGTGCGATATGTCGATCCCCATACCAGCGTAAACACCCAGCAGCCCACCTGTCACCGTTGCAAAACCCCCGGTCATCATCGCGCATAGTTCGCTGCGAGTCATCTTGGAAAGGTAAGGACGAACAACCAGCGGCGCTTCGGTATGACCAACAAAAACATTGGCTGCTGCTGAAAGAGTCTCCGCTCCACTGGTCCCGAGGGTGAAACGCATCACCCAGGCCATCCCCCAAACAAGCCGCTGCATCAGGCCAAGGTAATAAAGGATGCTCATCAGGGACGAAAAGAAAATCACGGTGGGCAGGACGCCAAAGGCGAATGTGCCCAACAACGAATCACCCAACGGATTTTCACCGCCAGCTCCGAAAAGAAATCCGCTGCCTTCGGTCACCGTGTTCATCACAGCGGTGAAGCCATCGCCAATCCGATCAAATACCCAACGACCTGCCTCAGTTCGTAACACCAGGAAACCGAGAACAACCTGCAGAAAGAGCCCGCCAAGAACAACTCTCACGGGGAAACGCTTGCGATCACTGCTGATCACCCACGCCAGAAGAATGAAAACAAACAGACCCAATACACAAATGAAACGCGTCTGCATGGTTACCAACTCTGATGATGCGATGCGAAACGGGAAACAAACTACCCCTGCTGCGGGGTGTCAAAAATTCGATCGCCGGCATCTCCCAGCCCGGGAACGATATACGACTGATCGTTCAGCACAGGGTCAATAGCCGCGACGTAGAGCTTAACATTCGGGAAGTCTCGCCGCACACGTTCCACACCATCCTTCGAGGCGACAATGCTGAGAACGCGGATTTCTTCGACACCCCACTTCATCAATCGCCTCACGACCAACTCAATCGAGCCCCCAGTGGCCAGCATTGGATCAAGGACCAAAGCCGTGTTCGGGGGGCCCATCTTCGGAAGCTTGTCGTAATACTCGACGGGCTCGGCCGTTTCCTCGTTTCGAAAAAGGCCCAGATGCCAGACGGCGGCATCTGGCAACAGATTGAGCAAAGGATCGACCATCCCCAACCCAGCTCTCAAAATCGGCACCAAGGCGATGCAACGAGTCACTTGACGGCAATCAGCCTCGGCAAGCGGAGTTTGAATAGTGACCGGATCGACTGCCAAATCCTCCGTCGCGTACACACCAATCAAAACAGAAAGACGATTCACAGCTGCCCTGAAATGGCTTGGGCTGGTCGTTTTGTCCCTTACCGTGCAAAGGTGATGCTCAATCAACGGATGCTGAATCTCAGTAACATGCCCCACAGTCACACCATCCTGCGAAAAAGAGTCTCAGCAAAAGAAGTAGCGGATGGAGTGGGATTCGAACCCACGGTACGCGCAAACGTACGCCAGTTTTCAAGACTGGTGCCTTCGACCACTCGGCCACCCATCCGACAACGGCTGGTCCGCCGTTTCTGATCCAGATGTTTTAAATGTTTTTCCGCCTCTCGTCGACCACACATTGAATAAAGCAACAGTTGTTCTGTAAATTCGCAGTAGGTTTCAATCGGCCGTTTGCATGGTGAGGTATCGTGTTCCGGTCTTCCAAACATCGCTGAGCTCGACGAGCATGTCCATGACGAGTCGGAGGACGGAGGCTTCATTGGGGAACAGCGTGCGACTCGAGTTCGGCATTTGATCAGGCAGCTTCGTTGAAGGAACGGTGCCACATATTCTTACTTGGCAGGTCGTAACCGAATGCCTCACGTAACTACTTGATCATGCTACGCTGCACACGTTTTGATAATACTACGCTGCACACGTTTTGATCATGCTACGCTGCCCACGTTTTGATCATGCTACGC
>JAPKCI010000189.1 GCA_028823035.1 Rubripirellula sp. | reverse complement strand
AGTCAGGAATCGGGTAGTCAGGAATCGGGTAGTCAGGAATCGGGTAGTCAGGAATCAGGTAGTCAGGAATCAGGCAGTCAGGAATCAGGCAGTCAGGAATCGGGCAGTCAGGAATCGGGTAGTCAACAAACCCAACCACCCTCGGGCGTCGGCGCTTCACCGTCGGGCAGCGGTAGCGGTGGAGACGGCACAGGCGAATCGGCTGAATCACCGATTCCGCCGGATCCCGTCAACATCGATTACGCCAAGAAGGCAACCGACATGGTGCTCGACTACTTGGACGAAACACGCGATGCCCCGGATCAAAATCTGTTGGACGAACTTAACTGGAGCGAGGAAGACTTGGCGAGATTCTCTAATCGCTGGCAACAAGTTCGTGAGATGAACAGCAGTCCAACCGACCCAGGAAATAATCAGGCTGTTAAAGAAGCCTTGGAGAGTCTCGGGCTGCGTTCGCCAAATGGCAAAGCGAAAGACATCCGTGAAGCAGGAGATTCGCTTCGAGGCATCCGCGACTCGGGGAATCGCAAACCCCCACCGGCAGCCTACCGCGATGCCTTTGACGCATTCCGACGTGCAATGGGTCGCAGTCAGTGACCTGAATCGCGGACCTCACCAAACTGGGTTCGCGATGGCGAACCGTTGGGGTATTCTTTCTCTTGAACCGCCCCTCAAGCAACAGAGATACCGATGCCTTCCGCTGTCACACGCACCTTGCTTCGCAACGCCCAGATTGTTCTTCCAAATGAAGTCCGAACAGGATCCGTTGTGTTCGAGAACGGGACGATTCTTGACGTGGACGCGGGAGAGACCGTCCAAGCCGACAACGTTGTTGATTGCAGTGGTCTGCATCTGATGCCAGGCGTGATCGACGACCAGGTACACTTTCGTGATCCAGGCCTCACTCACAAAGAGGATCTTGTTTTTGCTTCACGTGCTTGCGCCGCTGGCGGCGTGACAGCATTCTTGGAAATGCCCAACACAAAACCACCCGCCATCACGCTGAAAGGGGTTCGTGCGAAGGAACAACTTGCAGCGGAAAAGTCCCGTGTCAACTACGGTTTTTACATCGGGGCCACGCCGGATAACGTGGCAGAACTGGCAAAGGCAACCGATGTACCGGGCATCAAGATTTTCATCGGAAGCAGCACTGGGAATCTTCTGGTTGATGAACAAGCGGCACTCGAACGCATCTTTGCCGAAACAACACTTCCCATCTGTGCCCATTGCGAAGATGAAACGACGGTTCGGGCAAATGCTGAACGTCTCACTGGCACCAGTGACATCACTGATCATTCGCGTATCCGTGACGAACAGGCTGCTATCATCGCCACGAAACGTGCAACGGAATTAGCGAGACGGCACAAGCATCGCTTTCATGTCCTGCACGTATCGACTGCTGCAGAACTCGCATTCCTGCGGGATCGGTCGATCTATCTCACTGCTGAGATATGCTTGCACCACATATTTTTCAACATCGAGGACTACTCGCGACTAGGTTCGAGAATCCAGATGAACCCGTCGATCAAAACGCAAGCGGACAACGAGGGTTTGTGGAACGCATTACTGGATGGAACCATCCAAGTCATTGCCACTGATCACGCTCCTCACACGCTGGAGGAAAAATCGCAGCCTTATCCTCAAAGCCCATCGGGACTACCCGCTGTCGAGAACAGCTTGGCCTTGATGCTTGATCGCGTTACCGCAGGTGAATGCTCCATATCACAAGTTGCCTCCTGGATGAGTGATGCACCTGCCAGAGTTTGGGGAATCATTGGCAAAGGACGTATCGAACCCGGTTACGATTCAGATCTTGTACTGGTCGACCTCGATAAACAGAAACGAATCATGGATGAAGATCAGATCACAAAATGTCGTTGGAGCCCCTGGCACGGTCAGAATCTCACAGGCTGGCCAGTAGCGACTTTTGTAGGGGGACACCGCGTTTGGTCTGCTGAACAAGGTTTTGATGATAAATTCCGAGGCAGCAAGCTGAAATTCGATCATCAGCGTGGCGGCTTTTGGGCTACGCCTGATGGTATTGGGATCGCTGATTGATCCGGATACACTTGCTCCACCGGGATCCGCCCCCCCAAAGAGTTACTGACGGATTGGGATTCCTAGTGTCACACTTCCCACTGAACAGCTGAACAACCGCGTCCACGCCTCAAGGTGAATGCAGCGAGGACACGACTCACTCAACATCAGACATAGCCGACAGATGGCAGACATGAGTAATGAAACAGCCATCTGATCACGATCCATTCTGCAGCAAAGTGCCGAATCAGAATACTCGGTAATCTGCGGATTCACTCAGTGAAATGGCTTTATCTTTGCCAATACAAGGCCGTGAAACTCGTGGCTGTTCCCATACGTCTATTATGTATTGAACCGGGGTGCATTGTGGTCCCCTTCTTTTTTCGAGGTGAACCTCATGACAAAGTCTATCTGGCCGAGCGACGATCAGACGGGCACCTTGCTCGATGGAGCGAGGGCGGGCGATAGCGACGCTGTCAACAAGCTTCTCGAAAAACATCGTCGCTCAGTCCGACGATTGGTCGAGATGAGACTCGATCGCAAGGTGCAACAGCGAGTTGACGTAAGTGACGTCGTTCAGGATGTCTTGGTCGAAGCCAGTGGTCGCTTGCAAAAGTATCTGGATGATCCGGTCATGGCCTTCCACCTCTGGATCCGTCAGATTGCTTGGGACCGCATCATTGACACGTACCGTCGGCACCGTGTCTGCGCGAAACGCAACATGGACCGCGAGCAACCGATCGCTGTCCCATCCGGTTCGAATCAGTCATCCATGGAACTTGCTGTCCAATTGCGTGATCCTGGTTTAACGCCTGCTACTGCCGCAACTCAACGCGAAATTACTGAACAGGTAGAGGCGGTGATCGAACTGTTGAACGAACAGGATCGGGAGATCATTCTGATGAGGCATTACGAGCATCTCTCGAACCTCGATATTGCTGAGGTTCTAAAGCTGAATCCACCAGCAGCAAGCATGCGATATCTGAGAGCTCTTCGACGCCTCAGACAGTTACTTACCGAAAACCATGTGGATGCCCCGGGTGAGAATTCGCTGTGAATAGCGAGGAACCGGATTATGCAACTGATCGCGATCAACGCATCGCTATGATTCTTTCCGATGTTGCCGACGCCATTTGTCAAGGAGAGCTCGTCGACCTCGAAATTATCTGTGGCGAAAATCCGGATCTTGCTGATGAAATACGTCGACTCTGGGGTGCACTTCTGGTCACCGACACTGCCGGTGCCATTTATGATGAAGGGTTGAGTGATGAGCCGGGAATATCGCGATGGAAAAGCCTGAGTCTGCCCACCACGATCGGTGATTACAATCTGATCGAAGAACTCGGTCGTGGCGGCATGGGTGTCGTCTTCCGTGCGCGACAAATCAGTCTCGACCGCGAGGTCGCCATCAAAATGATCCTTCGTGGTCGTTTAGCCAGCGAAGCGGACTTGCAACGGTTCCTGGCCGAAGCCTCAGCAACCGCAAGGCTTGAGCATCCTAATATCGTTCCCGTCTATGAAGCAGGCGATATTGACGGCCGTCCCTTCTTTAGCATGCAACTGGTTGTCGGAGAAACACTGGCTGATCGAGTCGCCAATCACGGCCCGCTACCGCAGCGTGAAACGGCTTCCATCGTGGCGGCAATTGCCAGAGCTACAGGCTTTGCTCACGATCATGGTATCCTGCATCGCGACGTCAAACCCAGCAATATTTTGCTCGCTGCTGATGGTACCCCGCTGATCACCGATTTTGGCCTCGCCAAGCAAAGCGGATCGGGTGCTGATCTGACCCAAAGCGGAATGCTGGTCGGGACACCTGCCTATATGTCCCCTGAACAGGCAGGAGGTCGCAGAAACCTGATTGGACCTGCGAGTGATGTTTACTCGCTCGGATGTGTCCTGTATTTCGCGCTGACGGGCCGCAGTCCGTTCGTCTCCGACTCACCGATGGAAACGGTAATGCTGGTGATCGAACAGGATCCGATCGCACCCCGAGCCTTGTGTCCAAAACTCGACCGTGATCTAGAAATGATCGTGGTCCGTTGTCTGCAAAAGCCAATTGATCTGCGTTACCCTTCGGGCGAAGCACTCGCTCAGGACCTCGAAGCCTACTTAGCGGACGAACGTGTCGCGGCCCGCAGTGGACGTTTCAACCAGGTTCTGGCACGAGTATTCCGGGAAACCCATCACGCGGCCATTCTGGAAAACTGGGGCACACTCTGGATTTGGCATTCCATGGTGCTGTTGATCGCCGGTCTTTTGACGTGGCAAATGGACTACATGGGCATCACCCAAGCAGGAATCTATGTCGCCGTATGGACACTGGGCATTGGAACGTGGGCGGCTGTTTTCTGGAAACTCAGACAACGGATGGGACCAGTCACCTTTGTCGAAAGGCAAATTGCCCATGTCTGGGGAGCCAGCATGGTTGCTATTGCCATGCTATTTCCCCTTGAGCTGCTGATGAACCTGGAGGTGCTCGCCCTGTCACCACTGCTGGGCGTGATCGCCGCGATGGTATTTATCATCAAAGCTGGCATGTTGAGTGGCGTGTTTTACATTCAGGCAGTGGCACTGCTAATCACTGCACTGCTCATGGCAATCTGGCCTGAATACGGACATCTCATTTTCGGCGTTGTTTCCGCCGCTTGCTTCTTCATTCCGGGCTTCAAGTACGCTCGCCGCCGTGGGGCAACGTCCGCAAAGTAATCAACGACAGTTCAGGTCGACAGTTGAGCCTGAGCAAATGTGTCCCGCTAAGCCCACGACTAACGTGCATGGTCGTGGGAGTCCGATAAAAATCGCCCGTCGCGAAGCGGCTCCCATGATAACTGGGGCCCAGAATCGGTCCCGCAATCGGTAATTGTCCCTGACCGCCATGTGTATGCCCCGCCAGCATCAGTGACACATGATGTTGTCGCGCCCACCACAACTGGTCTGGACTGTGACTCAGCAGAATACGGAAAGAGGAATCCGGCGTATCGGGAATCTGCGGGCGGGCATACCAAGGGTATTCATTACCGATCAACATTCCTTCGATACCACTAGCCAGTGGCACTCGCAGACTGCGTCCACCCAAATCAGTCCAACCCGCGCGGTCCATCGCTTCACGCGTCTGTCGCGAATCCACAATTCGCGTGTCATGGTTACCCAGTACAAAGTAACACCCGTCCCGACAGTCAACTGGCGAAAAGATATCGACCAACCAGTCGACACAGATTTGCTTGTCAATAATGTCGCCTGTCAGTGCCATCATATCGGGCTGCCACTGAGCCGCGCGAAACACCGCATACCTGGCAAAATCCGGATGGATGTCACCGGTCAGATGGATATCCGAGAGTTGAGCAATCCGATAACCATCCAAACCGGCGGGCAAGCCTCGCACCTGCAACTCAATTTCTTCAATCGACAATTCCAGAATCTGGTTCCACGGCAGATGCTGTGCGATCTTACATTTTGTACTCAAGGCCAGCAGATTCTCTGTCGTCGTTTGAACTTCGATCACTTCCACTCGTCTTTTCGCTAACGCCCACTCAAGACCAAAGATGGGGCGCCATACCAACCAGGGAATACCAAAAACGACCCAGGCAGCAAGGCAAATACATGAATAGCCACCGAGAAGCCAAGGTACGGGTGCTAAACCCAAACGCCCCCAGATTACATCTGCAATGAATTCGGAATCCAAAAACCACATCAACCCGGGACCTGAAATCGTCCAGAGCAGCAGCGCCTTGGTAATTATTTTCAGAGCACGGCGTTGAATCGCAGTCGCATTCAACCGATTGTAAATTGCAACATTGAGCCCGAAATGTCCAATGAGGACAGCTGCAATGAGAGTCCAGCCAATGAGAAAATCCATGAGCCCTACAGTGCTTTGGGACGCATGAAGTGTGTCAACTGCATGGGTGTCCCAGAATGCAGTTCACTCCATTCCGTGTTTGCCACCTTAAAGACAGCGATGGCTGCGGTTGGCATATCGAGGCCTTTATCCGCAAGAGAACTTGCGAGGTAAGCCATGCCGGGATTATGGGCCACGACCATCAAAATGCCCGCGTCTGCTTCACCACCTCGAACCGTTGACATGATCGTATCAGGAGTTGCCAAATACAGTGATTCAGTCGATGAACAGATTGGATCCCGATTCCATGACGGCAACATCAATTCAACGGTTTCGCGAGTTCGCTCGGCGCTGGAACTGAGGATCTGATCTGGAATCAGGCCATTTTCACTTAGCCACTGTGCCATCAGAGGAGCATCCCGCATCCCGCGGCGGTTCAAGGGCCGCTCATGATCCGACATTGACTCATTGCCCCAGTCGCTCTTCGCATGTCGCATCAAGACCAAATGACGGCAATTGAAATCGCCAACTTCGGTCTCCCCCTCTTTTTCGGTCATCTTCAAGAGATCCTCAACGGCTTATAATGAATCTGAAATGGACAAAGTGCACCACGTTCGTTTCCCGTTCCACACCGAAAAAGAATCATGGATTTACGCATCCTCCGACATACGATTACCTCAATTGCCAGCCTCGTTTCAATCCACATACTCACATTTTCATGTCTGGCAGATGACTGGAGCGGTTGGATGGGTAACTCTCGGGATGGACTGTACCGCGAAACCGGGATCATCGACGAGATCCCTGAATCAGGTTTACGGATAAAGTGGCGTGCACCAATTTACAATGGATATGCTGGACCCGCTGCCGCCAATGGGCGTGTATTCGTGTTTGACTACGAACAGACGGCTGGTAAAGCATTCAACAACTCCGGCGAAAGAGCGAAGTTGACTGGTCGCGAGCGTCTGGTCGCGATTGATGCCAAGTCGGGAAAGACCCTCTGGACACATGCTTACGACTGTCCCTACAGCATCTCCTATCCAAACGGACCTCGCTGCACGCCAACCATCGAGGGTGAACATGTATTCACGCTTGGCAGCGAAGGAGACCTCAAGTGTTTGCAGGTCGCGGATGGAAACGTGGTCTGGTCCCGCAGCCTGCAAAATGACTTGAATGCTGAAGTCCCAATCTGGGGATTTGCCTCACATCCACTGGTGGATGGTGATCTGCTCTACACCATGGTCGGTGGTGATGGGCAAGGCGTCGTGGCTTTCGACAAACGAACTGGTGAGGTTCGCTGGAAGGCACTGGATGCCGCTGCTGGATATTGCCCGCTTTCAATCATCAAGGTAGGTAAGGCAAGACAGTTGATTGCTTTCCACCCTGATGCAATCGTCAGTCTCAATCCGGAAAGTGGCAAGCAATACTGGAGCGTGCCCATGAAACCCTCGTATGGCATGTCGATCTCGCAGCCCATGGTCGAGGGGAACCGGATGTATGCCAGCTCGATCCATAACGAAGCCGTTCTTATCGAATTGGCCACCGACCAACCAGCGGCAAGAGAATTGTGGCGTGGTGAGCCCAAAAGCGCTGTCCATTGTGCCAACGCGACTCCCATCTTGATGGAGGGTGTCATTTACGGAACGGACTGTGTTGAAGGGTGCCTAATCGCAGTCGATGGAAAATCCGGTTCCCGTTTGTGGAAAACGTTCGAAGCAACCAAACCGTCAGAAGAACGCTTTGTCAAACACGGGACCGCGTTTCTTACCCGGATCGCCGGCAGTAACCGGTTTCTGATCATGAGTGAAACGGGTGATCTGCTAATGGCAGAACTCAGCGAGAAGGGTTACAAGGACCTGGGTCGATTCCACGCTTTGGATCCAACCGCTGAATGCTTCGGTCGATCGGTAGTCTGGAGCCATCCTGCCTACGCAAACCAAACGGCCTACATCAGAAACGACAAAGAAATCGTCGCTGTCGACCTCGCCAGATAACCACATCACTCGTGCCGATCTTCGAAAACGGTCGTGCCATCAAGCCCGAGGCGGTACACAGTTTGTGGAAATCTGACCTAGTTTGGTACGACGGGTGAGGCTTCCAGCAAGCTGCTAATCAGCGGCAGGAGCTGTTTTTTTCGGCTGACCACCGAATCCAATTGATAGAGTTTTTCCTCCAACTGGGGATAGTTGATATCTTCCCAACCTTCTGGTTCGCGGCTCATCAACAAGAGGCTTCCATTACTGCTGATATCAGTGACCAACAGGGCAGAGAACTCAAGCTGGTTGGCTGATGCCAATGACTCGAGAGCCAATGCCATCTCGTCCTTTCGTTGCCAGAACAGATCAAATCCGATTTCTTCAATTTGTGAAATTGAAAATCGCCTGCCCGAGTCATCGAATTCTTTGCAATCTTCTCGAACCACCTGCTCAGGAGTGCAGGAACGCAAAGCCGATCCCACCTGAAAGAACTCCCCAGCAAACTCGTGCAAGTCGACCTCGCAATACTGCTGAAGCCACTCCAAACAATCGCGATCCGTTTCTGTGGTTGTCGGCGACCGCAGCATCAGCGTATCGCTGATCATTCCAGAGGCCATGCAAAGTGCAATCCCGGGCGTGGGATCAAGCATGGCCTGCTGATACATGCGTGCCACCAGGGTGCAGGTTGAACCGACGGGTTCCATGGACAAACGAATTGGTCGACTGGATTTCAGTGAACCGCCCAGACGATGGTGATCAAGTACCTCAATGATGTCCGCATCCTCTGCACCTTGAACTGCCTGAGAAAGTTCATTGTGATCCACAAGCACAATTTCCTGCTTGGGTGGATGAACAAGATCGCTTTTACTGAAAACACCAACCAGCCTGTTGCCCTCAACAACGGGAAAAACAGTCTGGTTGGATCGGCCTATATGCTGGCGGGCCGCGGCCACCGGCATTTTGGCAGGCACGGTCATGAAATTCGTGTCAATGATCGATACGATATGTTGGGCAGCCTTGATACGCATCGTGGTGGTCGCGGTATCGTAAGGACTATTAATCACCGTAACGTTGCGGGCCTCAGCCAGATGCATCAAGCCGCTCGAGAGTTGATAACCTCCCGTGACCACCAGAGCACGCACACCCATTTCAAGAGCTGGCAACTGGATGGTCGGACGATCGCCGCTGACCACCAAAAGCCGTTCCGCTGGAAAACGATTCATCCGCTCGGTAAAACCGCCCGCACTCATCGCACCCACGGTCAAGACAAAGTCATCCGTCTGCTCGGGATTCACTGCATGCTGAAAGGTGCCATCCACGACCGAGGTGACTTTACTGAGCGTACTGCTCACCTCTCTCGACTGTTCCGGATCAACACCTCCCGCGAACATCAGCTCAAGAAGATCCAATAAAGACACAACGCCCATGATCCTGTCAGCATCATCCAGCACCGGAATCGCCCTGAGACCACCTTCTTGCATTCTTTGGTACACGTCATAAAAAACTTCATCCTGCCTCGCAAACGCGGGATTTCGAGTACAAACGTCCTCAATTTCAGGACGGATGTCCATGATGATTCGAGGGGTCTGCACTCCGGCTTTGCGGAGGGCAAACTCCGTTCTTTGGTTCGGAGTACCACAGCATGCTGCAACCGCATCGGGACGCGTCGTAGCTCGCAGGAAATCTGCATAGGCAATCGCGCTGCAGATCGCATCTGTATCCGGATTGCGGTGACCGAAGACAAGGAGAGAAGACATATTCACCAAAGCCAACGTCAGGAACAGGTAGTTGCAGGAAATGGAGTGGGTCGCCAGAGAGCTACCTGTTCAGCCAAAATCGCTGACAATACTCGCCAACAGAAACCCAACTTCAACGTCATCGAACTAGTCTTATCAGTTGAACAGAGCCTCAGCTGCCGCCAGAATCTCATCAGGCTCGCTCATTCGACCCTCACCGCTGGTACGGCAACTTAGCCAGCCAGAGGAAGGTCCGACGAAATGACAGCCGTCTTCTCGCAAACGCTGCACATTGCGTTGCACAGCTGCTTTTCTCCACATTGATTCACTCATGGCAGGAGCGACAAGGACTGGACTGCCCAACTGCAAATACAAAGTGCTGATCAGATCGTCCGCTTGCCCTAACGCAAACTTGGACAAAAGACTTGCCGTTGCCGGAGCGACGATCATCAGGTCACATCCGGCCGCCAACTCGATATGAGATCCCAGCGGATGCTCTTCCGGATCAAACACCTCGGTTGCCACACTTTTGCCAGAAAGAGCGGCAAACGTTGAAGTCCCGACAAAGTTCCTTGCTGACCGGGTCAACGCTACACGCACCTCGCACCCGCTTTGAACGAGCCGACTGCAAAGAAACGCTGATTTATAGGCGGCTATACCACCGCCTACAGCAAGCACCACCGCTCGCCTGCTGTCACTCATGGATTAAGGCTCATAGATCTGAAGCTTCAAGCTCTGGGCCCTCTGCCGCCGCAATAGTGGCGTCGAGGTCAGCGAGCTGCTCCACCTCATTGTCCATGTTCAGAACGATCTTGTCCTGAACAATCTCTTGGAGCACGATCGACATCTTGTCGTGAGTATCCACATTTACCAAGGCGCGACTGCCCTGATTAAGTTGTACCAGCCGCTTCTGAATGAGCGTGCTGAGCTTGAATCGGCCCCCAACTTTGTTGACGATCTCTTCTTCTTTTAGCTCTTCGAGCATGGATGTTGTTCCTTTTGATCTTTCAATATTTGGCAGATTTCGCCGACCGCATGATCGACGGATCCGTTGATGACTTCATACTGATATCGATGCATGTATTGCATCTCACTCAATGCTGTTTCCAAGCGGGCACTAATCACTTCTTCCGATTCGGTGCCCCGCGTGCGGAGTCGCTGCTCCAGTTCTTCCATTCCCCCAGGGTGTATGAACAGAGTAATCGCTTTCAACGATTTGTCCTCCATCACCGCCAAGGCGCCCTGCACGTCTATCTCCAAAATAACCCAATCCCGGGCTTTTAGACCAGTGGTTACCTGTTCCCGCAGAGTCCCATACCAGTGCCCCAGCCCGAAAACCTCCTTGCATTCAAGGAATTCGCCGGCTTCTCGACATCTCTGAAACTCCTCGTTCGACATAAAAAAATACTGCTGGCCCTCCAGTTCACCCGGTCTGGGACCCCGTGTGGTCGCCGAAACACTTAGTTTAAGGGGCAAATCACATTCAGCCAGCAAACGGCGCACGACCGTCGATTTTCCTGCACCACTCGGCCCGGAAAGAATGATCAGCTGACCTGATGTCCCATCACTCATCGCCACTCCTCAGGTTGTGGCCGCAGATTATTCCAGATTCTGTACAAGTTCCCGCATTCGCTCGATCGCACATTTGATTTCGACGACATGGGACGATATTTCCGCGTCGGCCGCCTTGCTACCGATCGTGTTGGTTTCCCGAAACATTTCCTGCAGGATGAAATCCAATTTGCGGCCCATCGGCTCACGCATTTCAGCTTCCTTCCCATCCAGCACGTCAGCGAACATCTGCAGATGACTGTCCAGTCGTGTGATTTCTTCACTGATATCGACGCGATCAGCATAGATCTGCACTTCCCGCAGCAGATCGACAGTCTGAACCTTCTGATCGTGCTCTTCCAGCACCCGCTGGATTTTGCCCTGCAAACGATTTCGATAACTCTCCACTGCTCGAGGTGCAATCTGGCGAACACGGTTCAGACGATCGCTGACGGTCACACAATCCGTACTCAACGTTTCGGCCATCCGGCCACCTTCAACCAAACGCATCTCATCCAGGTTGGCGATTGCTGCTCGGATGGCTCCTTGAACGAATTTCCAGAGCGATGCGTCATCACAACGATCTTCACGGGTGGATCCGATCACACCAGGCAAGGTCATCAGTGTTACCAGATCAACTGTCGTGTTCAGGTTGTCGGCAGTTTCTACTTGCTGCAACTGATCGAGATAAGCCTGCATCACTCTGGTATCAACAGATGGCAGACTTTCACCCGGCAACCGATGCCAAGACACGTTCAGATGGACGGTACCGCGATGAATCAACGAACGCGTCAACGCTTCGATCTTGGACTCCAGTGTCGCCAAGCTGTCGGTGACTCGGATCGTACACTTTAAACCACGATTATTGACGGTACGGACTTCTACCGAAACCGTTCCCAACTCACCTTGTTCGCTTGCATGACCTTGTCCGGTCATGCTGCGAGCGATCCGGGGACTGGATGTGGTCATACAACAGTGCTTTACAAGACGTGCGTGCGGTCAACCGTCATAACGAAGCGGTTATCAGTGACGAGCCTATAGTACTCGCCGTCAATTTTTATTTGTGGTGCCGGCATCGTCAGCAGATTCCGTCGCTGCTGCATCGTCATCTTTTTCCGAAGTCTCAGTCGGATCGGTTTCAGCAGCAGGCTCCGCTGGTTCAGGTGCCGCTGGTTCAGGTGCCGCTGGTTCAGGTGCCGCTGGTTCAGGTGCCGCTGGTTCAG
>JAPKCI010000188.1 GCA_028823035.1 Rubripirellula sp. | reverse complement strand
CTTCCTAGGGGAACGGAGCTGTTCCCTGTTCTGATTCCAAATGAGAGAGACACCATTTTGCTTGTCGAATTGCCTCCTTCGAAAATCCTTCATCCCTGATCGCAAGCTCAACCCAAGGCAGCCCGTGAACTGCCGGTTGCAGCATTGATCACGGGATGTCCGACGATCAGCAGTTGATTGCTCAGTGCGTTGACTCGAGTTGCTTGAGATTCACCACCACCGGCAGAGACGCCATCGAGTTGGATGACGTGAGCCCGAGATAATGAAAACAGTGATCCGTTTTCTTCAGGACTGGTACTGCTGCCTCTGACGCCAATGATCAGCGAGTCCCCCGATGCACTGATTGCGGATCGCCACCCCAGTGACGCGTTGGAATCACGGCCTTCATGTTGCTGAATCAGATACCAGTCGGTCGCCTGAACATCGAACTCAAAAATGCTGACGACCCCAGCTTTAATGACAGAATCCGTGCTAGAACCCGGCGAACCGATCACAAGAACATGGGAATCAGCCGAGAGCGATACGGCCGAACCAAGACGCTGACCGCTGGCGTTGCCCGTGATTGAGGTTCCGTGCGGAACCCACTGATTTGCCTCCCCATCAAAACGGAATACTTCGACAAATCCGTTACCAAACATATTCGATTCGGTTCCAACCAGCGGTGCTCCAATAGCAACGGTCATGCCGTCGCTCGCAATCGAAAGGGGACTTCCGTAGCCCCCATCACCCTCGATGCGATTCCCTAAAGGACTCCAGTGGACCGCCTCGCAAAATCTTACGCGTTCCTTTCCGCCGCGAGGTCGGGAAACCCTGGGTACCGTGGACCAGCACATTAACGTGAAACGAGGGGCATTGCAGTGCATGGAATCTGGGACACAGTTCCTCAGAACCTGGCCGGTGCAGGGTACACGCCATTGAGCAAATCAGAGGACTTGTTTCAGAGAATCCGCGGCGTTGCCCCTGTTCAGAATCAGAGTGTCCCAAATTTCCGTGGAGAAGTTGTTGTTTTACCGGACGTTTCGCAGGATGGCTGAAGTTTGCGGATTCCAAACTCGTCTCAGAGACGAGGAAGCGATGTCAGGGAGGAGGGAACAATTCCGGAGAAAGGTAGCGTTACAAAGTGGTCTTGCCTGGCCAGTACACTTGGGTTCAGCGGCCACTGGAAATCAATCATCGCTGAAGCCACTGTCTCTCGTGATTGCAGCAGAGGACATCATTTTTTCCCGTCGGCGCAGGAACCAGACACTTCCGATTCCCATACCGCCCAGGGCCAGTGATGTTGGTGCAATCATGGGAGCGACTGAGCCAAGCGAGTCATTTCCTAATTTCTGGCGCGATACGATCTGGTCTTCGTTTGTGAATGTTCCGTTCATGATCTTGCGGTGTACTCTCAGGTCACCCGCAACCATTCTTTTCGATCGTCCCAGGTCAATAAATTTCTTGGCTTCTGCATTGGACCGCCTCCAACCACTATCCAGATCCCAGAGCTTGTGACCCTGATAATCTCCTGCGGCCAAATCCAATTCGGAATTCTGAATATACATCGTGTGGTCAAAATCTTCTCGGCGGTGTACTTCACCATCATGGATATGGACCGTTGGCATGAAGGTGGCATCGGTCATACGAGTACCAAATTCGAATGCCATGGGATGAGGCTCCCCGGCAAGTTCGCGTAATTGAAAAACGACAAAACTATAGTCGGAATAGGCAGGTATCTTGTCCCAAATGTTTTTCGCAATTGAGAATCGCGGATCCAGTTTTGAGAAATGATTTGATGTGGGGACAAAAGAAGCATCAAATCCACCCACCTTGTGGACTTTCAGCCCCCCTCCGAGTTGATCAATTTGAAAGTCGCGGGATTCCCTCGCCATCTGTGGTTCTGGAAATCCCCTGTCAAGATCGTCAAAAAAGTTTGGGTAGGATGACAGGTCAATGAATCGGATGGAGCGTTTTTTGGCACGTCGCTGAACAGGAATCGGCAGGATCATCGCGTTGGCATGGTCACTTTCGTACTTCATCTGGTAGGCAACAAACTGTGATTTCTGCTCTGTAAGACGCCCAAAAATACGAGTCCGCGAAACTGAACGCACCGGTTGTGAGAAGCAACACATCGTTTCGTTTCCCTTTTCAATAGAGTCTGGTTTAGTGAAGTCTGGTTGGCCACAATCGCTGATACTCTGGCTTCGACTGCTCTGGCTTCGGCGACCGACATCATTCACGCGGTTCAACACTCTTGCCGATCTCAGTAGGTAAACGCCAATGGCTGAGAGAAATTAGGTGCAAAAATTGATTTTCTGTGAACTGGTCATGTGATGGGGGGGAAGCCGGAGCATACGTTGCTGTTGCTGACCGCCCCTGCCAGCCCCTGCAGGAATGAGTTATGACATCTTTTTCGGTCATCACGGCGGTGGCCCCAAAGCTGCAATCCTGATCACAAAAATCCGATGACGTCTGATAGACTGTGCACCCTTTCCAGTCATCTGTTTCTCTCGATCAAGAACAAAAGAAATGTTGAAGTTCTGTATCCAGACCGTGGTTCTCGCCCTTATCCTCATTGCATCTGCATCAGCTGAAAGCCCTTTTTGCGTCAGCGATATGTGTGATTCGGTGGGCTGTGATTCAGTGGGCTGTGATTCGGTGGGCTGTGATGGTCTGCCGTGTGGGCAGTACTCCGGGCGGGCTTTCCTGTTTGCATGGCCGGGCAACAACGCCAGTGATCTGCGTCTCAACTACGCTGAGCCACTGGTCACCGACCGCCCAGATTTCACTGAAGCAACCAGTACTGTCGGACTCGGTGTGACTCAATTCGAACTGGGCTACACCTACGTACGAAACGACGATACAGGTACAGATCAGCACTCCTCTCCAGAGTTGCTTATCCGCAGAGGCATCTGGAAAGACTGGCTGGAATTGCGAATCGCATACACAGGCTTGGCAATCGCCGACCCAATCGAGGACATCACTGGCAGTGATGATCTGTATCTGGGTTTCAAAATCGGTTTGACTCCACAATGCGGTTGCCTGCCGGAAATGTCAATCATGCCGCAGATGCTGGTTCCAACAGGTAGCTCGGCGTTAACCAACGGCGAAGTTCTTCCCGGTGTGAATTGGCTTTGGGGATGGGACCTGAATGAACGCTGGACATTCACCGGCAACACGCAGGTCAACCGGGCTGTTGACGATAGCCAACCGGATGCCTTTACCATCTGGACTCAGTCGCTGGCTCTGAGCACAACACTTACTGACCGTCTGGGTGTGTATGGCGAATGGTTTGGCTACGCAGCCGAGGAGGGAGTCCAAGGTCTTGACGAACAGTACCTTTCAGGGGGACTGACTGTGCTGTTTGGCAACAACGTGCAGTGGGATTTCCGCGGTGGTGTCGGCTTGAATGATGACTCCGACGATTACTTTTTCGGCACTGGCCTCTCGCTCCGATTTCTGTAAATCGAGAAACCACGGTACGTCATCGTGACCAGACCACGTTCAACATTCTACATCTTCCCATCCCGTCAACACGTCGGGAAAGTATCGCGAACCGGCACCTTCGCCAGAGGGCAAGACGCCACTACCCATCCAAGTGGATGGGAAACCAATGGCACATGCGTTCAGGAGAACAGGATTTCAGGGGCCCCTAATGAGACGGCCATGGGAATCAAATCCAAGGGGCTCACGAATCAGGAAGCATTTCAGAGTGGATCACCCGCGTTTTCTTTCCAGAAGTGCAGCCATCAGAATAGCCAACAGGGATCTGAGTTCGTCGTCCTCGGGCATGTCGCTGAGTTTCTCAAGAACAAACCTTCCCTCAAATAAAGCTGGTTTCTTGATCAGACGCAGCAGTGGCGTCCCGTCGGGACGTGAAACCAAATAGGTCGGGTTGATCAAGTAGACTGCCAAAACACCCAGCAGCGGTATCTGACCCAGCAGCGATTCCAGCACTTTCTTGATCGCGTTTTCCTCGGAAATTGTCATGTCAATTTCGCCATCCTGCATGATGTCATAGTGCGCAGACCAAAGTGACCGCATGCCCTTTCGTCGCACTGCACCCCAAGCATTGCCCTGCGCGTCGGTAAAGTGGTAGTTGGCAGAAAAGTCAATCACTCGATCTGCCTGCATCCTGAATATCAATTGCTCCGAATTCGAGTCGCTATAGACTTCCACTTGCTCTTTCAGTTTCAGCATCTTCTGCTTGATGAACATGATCACCTTACCGTCAGCGTCGGTTGCTGTGATCCGTTGCCCGAATGTCAGGAGTTTGAATTTGAGTTCAAGTGGGTATTTCATTAATGTTACGGGGCTTTGAGTAGCGGAGCTAGAACTTCAGTTGGTCGATTGGGGCTGGCGCAGTTGAAGCAAGCAATCTTCGCGGCATGGTCAGGTCGAGCCGATGTGCGAGATTCTTACCACGGTCAAAGTTTAGTATCTGCGACCGGCTCACACCACTAATCTCAGGTTGGATGCCCGGTTCAGCGGAAGAAACATCGAATCCCGGTACTATTGCTGGCTGCAATGAATCAGCATTTGAATTTCGACATGAGCGACTGAAAGGTATCAGTTCGAAGCAAATCTTGCCCGACAGCAAGGTCTTCGTATGGCTCGAAGCCAGACATTCCTTAGTTCAGATAACGAGCAGATTACCTTGTGCCACGATGACTGCGTTCCCAGCCAACAGAACTCGGTCCTTTCGAATCGTGATGTGTACAACACCGCCGCGTTGGGCGGCCTGAAACGCGACAAACTGATCCCGACCCGTGCGCTGTTGCCAAAAATACGCGAGGCAGCAATGGGCGGAACCGGTGACCGGATCCTCATCAACGCCAACCGCTGGTCCAAAAATCGCGACATAAAGTCGTACGTGGGATCATTCGATTGGCTCGTGACAATGATGTCCCGGCTTTAGAGCAGGAGTTCCAGATTCAACGACAGGAAGTAAGCTTCCTCGCTGCGGACGCCCACGCCATTATAATTGGTCGTGGTGAGCGTTTCTGGATGTGTGATTGTTGCCATGTCAGACAGGTATTTGAAACTGATGCCGGGGCTTGCTGTGATTCCAAAAATGGATGTCTGGCAGCGTATCCCAAGATCCATGGTGAATGCTGTACTATCGAAACTCGGGGAGGCACTGTCGACAGGCACTACTCCTGTTCCCGATCCATCATCGAAAGCGAGGGAGGATGTTGTACGGCCGTCGAGATCGAATAACCCGATGTTGAAGTCAACTGTCACAGCGCGATTGTGGATCATGCGTGTGATCGAGGAGCGCATCTCACCACCCAGGTAATCGTTGTCGATCGACTCATTGATCATGAACCCGATCGGGTCGGTGCGGGTGGTCAAATTCTGGTCATAACGCAAGTGGCTGAAGCCACATCCGATATCAAGGATTCCAATTCTCCGTCCCGTCAGATCAAAGCGATCGCGAAGCCCGATATACTGGCTGTGGTGAAAAATGTCTCCGTCGACCGACTCAGTAGAAGTCAGCTGGGAAACGGAGTCTGACGTCACTCCGTCGGCATACGCGAAATTCAGGTCGAATTCGAGCATCGAACGTGTGGGCTGAAAACGATACAGACACTGGAATCCGATTTGGCCACCCAAAGCGGCTGGATCGCTCAAACGCTGATCCAAAGGTTGCTCAAAACCGTTTGCCAGCTCGTAGGACGGTAAAAATGGAATCCAGAAACCTGTCGTCACCTCGGATCTAAGCTCACCTTGGGCCACCTCAGATCGACACACCACAACTCCAATTGCCAAAAACAAAAATAAGCTTCGAATCGTAATGGATTGCCGCACAAGTTGCTCCTTCATTGACGGGGTGACATTCAACAGGGTGGATCGACTAATTTCACAAACGCCCGTAATCCATCTGACGAATTGAGCATCACGAGCAACAACCATGTCGTACTGGCTGATCTCGCAATGTCGACAATGCCGGTTCTGAGTTCCGCAAACTGTTGAATCAATGTGCTTGACGAGATATCTGGGTGGGTGTCAATCCATTTTCTCGACACAACTCCATCCTGCTGGCACCACTCTGTACAACGCTCCATCAACGCCATTCACGAAACAGATCTGTAAAACCGCTCATGAAGTGCCGTTGGATAACGATCCGTCTCAACGTGATGACATGAATCAGCGAGAAAACCAAACGGCCGATGCTGTAGCACACAGTTCGTGCGGGATTGACAAGTGAAAATCGAACCACCCAGATGTGTGATAGCGGAAATTAGGATTGTGCCAGTCACGCTGTTCATTGGGCCTGAAACGGACCTAACTGTTATCAAGCGCAGCTCAGTGGATCCACGTCGTAAATCTCACTACACCGCTAACTCCGCAATGCCTCTTGATACTTTGAGAAGTATGTTTTCGCGAGGCATAATAGCAGTCGAAACCATTTGGTTGCCGGTCTCAATACTTTCCATCATCACAGTCTTTTCCCAGCGCGTTTCCAGCTTCCCGCACCGCACGCTTGTATGTCCCGCAGTCCCGATGCCAATGTCCAGCAACGAGATGCCCTGAAAAACAGGCAATGGTATTTGTACGGAGCAGTCGCAGATGGGGAAAACTTTCAGGAAATCGCTATCAACAAGCCTGAATTCAGGGTCGGGCGCCGTTTTGGAAGTGACCTGGAACTGATGTGGGCGACGGTTTCGGGAAACCACGCAGAGTTCATCACTTCCGATGACCAAAGTCTGAGATTGCGAGACCTCGACAGCACGAACGGCACCTTCGTCAACGGGAATCGCATCGAAGATGAAGTCTCGCTTCAAATGGGTGACATCGTTCAATTGGGAGCCTCGGAATTTCGAGTTTACCTCCACTCTCCCATCAAGAGCAAAATCCCTCAGACGCTGAACTTCAATTTCCTGCCATCTCAACTCGTGGTCTTGGAATCGTTGATCAACGGCACAGACTTGATCCCCTACTATCAGCCGGTTGTCAAGCTGATTGACTCAGGGGTGATCGGCTATGAAATCCTCGCTCGCAGCAACAATACCGAGCTATCGACTCCCTTTCAGATGTTTGACATTGCTGAGAAACTTAGCCTCTCCTCAGCGTTGAGCGAAGCATGTCGAACCGTAGGCATGCAAAAGGCAGTTGACGCACCGAAAAACCAAATTTTGTTCTTCAACACACACCCGTCTGAACTGCTGGGAAATGGACTGGTCACCTCTCTGGAAATTCTCAGGAAATATGCTCCTGATCAGGCGATGACTTTGGAGATCCACGAAGCAGCGGTGACCAATCTGAAGGCCATGGCCGAACTCCATGCTCAATTGAATGACCTGCAGATTGGACTTGCCTATGACGACTTCGGAGCAGGACAAGCCCGAATTCTGGACCTGATCGAAGTGCCACCTGACATTCTGAAGTTCGACATGTCGCTGATTCGCGACATCGACCACAGGTCCCAAAAGCACCTCATCATGGTCAAGACACTGGTGACGATGGTTCGCGACTTTGGCATTTCACCCTTGGCAGAGGGAATTGAAACGGATGCCGAAGCAAAGACCTGTCAGGAAGTTGGTTTTGAGCTCGCCCAGGGTTACCACTTTGGTCGACCCGCTCCTGAGTTCAATCCTGACTGAGCTACCGTGGCATGAATTCAAATGGCTTGCCACACTTTCCAACAAGCCGACTGATCTTCTGACCTTCGCCTGGATCACTCTGATCTGGATTACTCTGATCTGGATTACTCTGATACGGATTACTCTGATACGGAAAATCGTGCATCCGCATGAATGAGAGACCAGAAACCTTGTCATCTGTCCCAACCCAGCGTGTGCTACCAACCTGGCAGAGCGATGATTGACTCATGCCTTCATGAAGCCGAACCAGATTCGATATTGCCACCGGTTTGAATCTCTTCGATTGCCCACGCTTCTCTCTTTCAACGTGCTCGCTCGATGGGTGATGCGTTTCAGGACTACGTTCTGCTGTTCGCCGGTTTGACATTCCAGCCACTCCACCTTCGCTTGCCGATTCGTTAATCCGAAGTTCCAAATGACAGGCAACCGACATCGGTTCCGGTAGGTGCAGACACAATACTGCCATTTCATTTTCCCATCTGATGTCGTAACCACGAACTCAGGAAACACCCCCTCAAGGGCTTCATGCTTCCACCAACGGTGCACCTCAGCTAGCAGCGACTGAAGATCGCACTCGAGGCAACTTAAGACGGACTTGATCCCGATCGGCAACGTGAGTTTGCACCAAACGGGACATCAACACACATACTGCGAACCTCGTCTATCAAGACAGATTCAATCGATCGCGACATACGGCAAAGCATTCGACAAAAAAAGCACCGGCCTCGCGGGACCCACCAGTGTCAATTTTGCAAGACCAAAAAGAACGCCGCATGAAGACATCCAGTAATCGGACCAAACGAATACCCGCCTCGCACCGCAGCAATCAACGTTAAGGACCAATGTTAAGCAATCAACGTTAAGGACCAATGTTAAGCAATCAACGTCAAGGACCAAGGTTAAGGACCAACGTTAGCGGGATTCGGATAAGATACAATGGTCTTGCAACGTGCACACACACTATCCGACTGATCCGAGCATGCCATGTCCAATTCCCTGCTCTACTCTCTGCCTGAGAAAGAAAGTCGTGTGCTGCAGATGAGAGTCATCTTAATCCTTATTATCTCAATCAGTTGCAGTCAACGCCATGGAGCTATAGCAGCCAATGCAAAAGACCAGACGGTTCGCGCACTGATCTCACAACACTGCCTGGATTGCCACCAGGGAGAGTCAGCCGAAGGCGGCATGGACCTCGAGGGGTTACTTGAATCCACGGCACAGATAGAACCCAGCGAAACCATGCCGGGCAGCTTGTTTGACACGTGGGTTCGTGTCGAAAAGATGATCACACTGCGCCGCATGCCACCTCCAGAAGAATCATCTCTACCAGACGACCAGCTGGATTCATTTTCAAAATGGTTACACGAGAGGCTTGTCTTGCGGGATGGAGAGTCACACATCGGCTTGACGCCGCTACGCCGACTGACTCAGGATGAATTCATCAACTCGCTCGAGGATTTGCTGGGCGTCAGGGTCCGCAATGAATACAACCATCTACACAGTGTGCATGTTGAACAAGGTCTGGTTGACCGCGTGCTACCTGTCGAAGTTCCTGGCAACAGCGGATTCGTCAACGACTCTGATTCATTGGCGGCACAGCCTGTCCCACTGCTTGCCTACATGAAGTGCATTGATTTTTCCTTGGCAAAAATGGCGGGAAACCCCGAGTCACTTCAAATGCTGTTTGGCACCAGCGATGTACCCGAATCACTTTCGGAAGATCAACTTCACCGCATCACGAACCAATTTCTGCGACGTGCACTGCGAGGCCAGCACACGACTGAACATTTGCAGCATGCTGTCGCCCGTTACCGAAAAGTGGCAGAAGAAAAACCAACCCTGGTCGCGTTCAAGACGATGCTGCGGACCATTCTGCTGCTGCCGGAATTCCATTACCGCCTTGAAACAGTTCGCGACAAAACGGTACCTTATCCTGTCACCGAATTTGAACTTGCAACGCGATTGTCGTATTTTCTGATAAGTTCAACGCCCGATGATGAACTTCTTGCAGCGGCAGAATCCGGAACGCTCCATGACCCGAAAGTCATGGACAAACACATTCAACGCTTGATGAACCACCCCGGCAGGCTGTCACTTTCAGAATCGTTCGCTGCACAATGGATCGGTTTTGACGAACTGATCGATGAGGCGAAAGCAGACAAGCGTGGGGTGCCCACCACTGCCAGGGCTCAGTACGACGAGATGCTCTATTTTTTTGATGAACTGTTTAAATCCGACCTCAGTCTTCTGAACATCATTGATTCGGATTGGATGTATGTCAGCAACCACACCATCAATGCATACGGGAAAGATCAGTTTCGGGGGCACGCACCGTTCAAGGAAGTTCATTCGGATGTCCTCGGCGGTCGAAGACTGACTGGCAACGCGCGTCGTGGGATCGAGAGAATCTATGATCCACCCACTCTACGTTCCGTGCAGGGCGATCGGTATGGTGGCGTGATCACGTCGGCCGCAGTGATGACCCTGACTTCAGCGCCAAAACGCACCAGCCCGGTCCGCAGGGGTGTTTGGTTGCTCGATAAAATGATTGGCCAAAAGCTAGAGGCCCCCGCGAATGTACCTCCCATTGAAAATGCAGTTCTTGCCTTGAGTGTCGAGAATCCTGGCAAACTGGAAATCATACGTGCCCACACCGCATTACCCGGCTGCATGCTCTGCCACCAGGACATTGACCCGATCGGGTTTGGCCTGGAAAACTTCTCCCCATCAGGAAGTTGGCGGACCACCTACCAGGACAAGTCCGTCATCCCGAACGAGGGCATTTTGCCCAGTGGAGAGCGTTTCACTTCTCCCAAAGAGCTCAAATATCACCTACTGTCGGTCTATCGAGAATCCATCGTGCGGAACTTCATTCGACGTATGATGGCTTATGCGATGGGACGAGCCCTGCAACCCTACGACAGAATTACTGAAGACACTATCTATCAACGTGTGGTAGAGAAAGATTACCGCAGCAATGTTGTGATTCGTGAAATCGTTCATTCCACCCAATTCAACTGCCGCCAGGACGAAGGATGATGTCAAAGCACCCCTATCTGATTTCCAGGCGTCATCTGCTGCGCGGTGTCGGTGCAACTGCTCTCAGCCTGCCACTGTTGGACATCATGTCTTCCGCCACGGCAGCAACTCGGAAAAGTGCCGATCAAAAAGCCAAGCGTCTGTGCGTACTTTACAAAGGATGCGGGGTGTTCCCCCATGCCTGGGACATCCCAGGCGGTACGGAAACGGAATTTGAACTCTCGAGCCTTCTACAGCCTTTGTCGAATGTAAAAGACGACATTCTGGTACTCAGAAACCTCGATCACATCTTTGGCAAAAACAACGGTGGTCACCTCGTTGCACCGTCCCTCAGCATGACCGGTGCATTACCCGACAAAAAACACAAAAGTTTCCACAGTTTTGACCAAGTGGTCGCCGACGAGATAGGTGACCAGACACCCGTACGGTCACTACAACTGACTGCGGATTCACTTTGGAAAGAACACCCTTGGATCAACTACCTTTCCCATGACCGCGATGGAAACGCCATCCCGCCGGATCGTGATCCCGGTCTCGTATTCGACAAGTTGTTTCGCGGCATGAATCACGGCAGCTACCGGAATCAAACCAAGAGCGTGCTCGATGCGGTCAAGGAAAGTTCTGCTGGGGTTCTTCGGAAAGCAAGCCACTCGGATCGCGCTGTGCTCGAACAGTACTTTCAGGCAATTCGCGACGTGGAGCGTCAACTGAAGTCATTCGACACCATTTCGGACCCTGTCCGCAACAACAAACTGGCAGCCCTCGATGACTTTGCAATCGATGCTGACCTTGGCGGCAAGATCAAAGCGATGCTGGACCTGATTGCGCTCAGTTTTTGGACCGATACGACCCGCGTCGCCACCATGATGATGGCCAACACGAATAGCCGATGCACCTATGGCTTCCTTGGACTCAACGAGGAAATGCACTTCATGTCGCATTACGTTCGCAATCGCGGCATCCTGCCGGGTTTCAACAAAGTGAATCAATGGCATACGACCCAGTTCGCGTACCTGCTGGAAAAACTAAAAAGTTACCGCGAGGCTGACGGAAACATCCTCGATAATTCCATCGTGGTCTACATGTCAGGAATCAAACATGGCGATTACCACACATTGACCGACGTCCCCGTCGTGCTGGCAGGCAAAGGAGGTGGGCAAATCAGCCCCGGTCGACACGTTCGATATCCAGAGCCAACCCCGTTCCCGAATCTGCTGCTCACGCTGGTCAACATGATGGGCGTGGACCAGACGGAACTTGGTGAAAGCACGGGCATGGTCGATGGGCTTGCAGAACCAGCTGGTCATCCCATGGCAGTAGAGGATGATGGATCATGGCGCGTATCGAGCGATGACGGGACTGAGTTCCTTGCCAAAGGTTTGCTGCTGGTCAGTGACGACATCAACGACACCAATGCCTATTACCTGCAATTGTCCGACAACTCAAAGCTTGAAATTCGAGTCTCCTTTGGAGTTGTCCACAAACTCGTTTTTGATGCCAAAGTGGGACGCGTGGTGGCCATCAAAGGACAGTGGGGATCGAGGAACGGTCGCAAGGTCATCACCAGCCTCAACTACCAGACGCCATAGGCCACTGCCCAAATAGCATCAGTGAACCTTACGCAACTGAATCTGGACTGATCATCTCTTTCTCAAAGTTCAGCCCTCCGATATTGTCTCGCCTCAACGGAATCCTGCCCTCGTGCGAGAGAATCGGATTCCAGCCAACCCGCTTTCCTTGTTCGCAGTGATCCTTGTTCGCAGTGACGCCGCAATTCAATGCCATTGAC
>JAPKCI010000475.1 GCA_028823035.1 Rubripirellula sp. | reverse complement strand
GATTCCAAACGTTGTCCTGTCATGCATACCATGATAGGGAACTCGGCCATGAAATATATTTTTTTCTTTTTTGCGGTTCTGGCTCAAGGCGCGCTCTCCGCAGAAAGAATTAAGTGGGTTCACAAGCCGCAACTCTCCTTCGACGAGCAAAATAGGAAATGGCATGTGAAATTCGAAATCGATTCGCTCTCGGATGTCGAGGTCGCGATGGTTGATCCCGCCGATTCGACGATTGTCCGTCATCTTGCCGCTGGTGTTCTCGGTCCTAAGGCCCCGTCGCCGCTGAAACCAAACGCCCTTGCTCAACGGATTGAATGGAACGGCAAGGATGACTACGGAAATCCCGTGCGGAACGCTTCGGAAATGGTTGCCCGTGTCCGGGTAGGCATGAACGTCTCGTTGGAACAAATTGTCGGTGGCGACCCGTACGCTTTCTATTCCGGGGAAATGGGTGACAACGATCACAGCCCGTGGGCCATCTGTGGCCTGGAAGCGAAGTCGGACGGCAAAGTCTACGTCTGGGGCCATTCAAGCAACCTCGGTCCGCCGGCCCTTCGCCAGTACGACGTTGACGGGAACTATCTACGGACCTTGTTTCCAATGCCCGCGGGAAAAGACGTGAACGCGATGAAGGGATGGGGAATCAATGGCAGGCCCGACGGTACCTATACGCCGAAATTCAACCAGTTGACCGATCCGTCGCTGACGATGACGTTTCTTGACACCAGTCTGCACATGGCCCGCTTGCTGCCGAGTTTGGATCCGAACCGCCTGACCTTCTGGAGGACAGGGCTAGGAGCTGGCAGTTTTGATCGGATGACAATGAACACGGATGGTACGATTGCCGAAGACCCCGCAGATTACCTGCTGGGACCGCTGGTCAGGAAACCACCGTTCATCTTGGGTCCGGTCGAGCCGAACAGCCACTTCATGAATTCAGTGTTGGGGCCCATCTTTGTCTGCCCGACATCGGATGGAAAGTCGTTTTATCTGAGTGGCGTTTATGCCGCGACAACCATCTATGGATCGGTTCGTGAGATCGACGTGGAAGGTTTCTGGCGAGATGGCCAAGTCTGGAAAGTCGACGTGCAGACCCGCTCAGCCAAGGTCTTCTTTGCACTCGACAAACGTGGCCTCCCCATCACTCGGAAGGAGCGAAGCGCGGCCTACGGCGGCCTGAACGGTTACTCTGCCATTCATGGTATTGCGGTGAGCGAAGACGGTCACGTGTTCGTGTGCGATCGTCTTAACAAGCGGATCATTGTTCTCGACGAGCAAGGTAAGTCCGTTCGTGAGATTCAAATCGAGCATCCCGACGCGATTGCAATTAGTAAGAAGACCGGCGTACTTTACGTCACCACGCGCGACGGCGACTATCATCGCCCCGGCACGGTGCAGTTACTCAAGTACAAAGACTGGCGAAAAGACAACGAGCCCGCTGAGATCATCAAAGTTTCGAAGACCGGCTATACCCGACAACAGACGCATTCCTACGTGGTCGTCTGCGACACAGAAAAGGGAAGCAACGTTTGGGTTGCCCACACACAGATGCCTGTTCGGATCTACCGCGATGGTGTCAATGGGCTCAAACTCCTGAAAGACTTTTATCGAATTGAAGGGGCCCAGCGCTGCCTCGGTTTCGATCGCATGCAGGTCGATCCAAATACCGAGGACGTCTACCTACTGGACGACCGCGACGCAGTCTGGAAGATCGACAATTGGAAGCGTCCGACTTTCGTCAAGATTCCGCTGGCAACCGCCAGCATTGCGATCGACGCGCGGAACCGGCGCATCCATACGCGGACCCTCCGTGATGGAAGCTCTTCCTACTCAACTGGCCGAGTGGCGCGCTTTCATCTGGATCGGGACGATTATCCACCCGCGAACTATGGAGACACCGGGACGAACCGCGTCACGCCGAAAATCACTTACAATTGGTGCTTCTCGGGAAACAGCGATAAAGGCATCGCGGTGGCGCCCAATGGTAATCTTGCTGTGGTCGGCGACCCTCGGGATGGCCTGCGAATATTCGCAGGCAGCCAAACGAAAGTGCCCTGGGAAGCCACGAAGATCGCGAATCTGCCGCACAACGCTGGCGGCGTGCGATTTGATCTCGCGGGAAATTTGTACGTTGGCTATGTCGACAAGAAACCAACGACAGTCCCTTCCGGTTTTGAAAACGACAGCCATATGGCGGCCATGGGACGAATTCACAAGTATGCGCCAACGGGCTCGTTGAAAAGCGGCAACTTGTTTCCCGAAGCGCCTAGCGGCCCATCCCAAACCTATGACCTGCTGTTCGGCTCATTCGAGACGAAATGCGTCACTCGGAGTCCGAGGTTCGGCGTGGATGGCTATGGACGAATCTACTACCCCACAAACATCCTTCCGCGCGTCACGGTGATAGATAACGCAGGTAACGAGATTCTGCGCTTCGGCACTTACGGCAACCGCGACTCGATGGCAGGATTGCCGGGTGATCGTGTGCCTACCAAGGGGATTCCGCTCGCCTTTCCTAATTCCGTGGATGCCACCGACAACTACGTCTACGTAGCGGACATGGTGAATCTCAGGCTCTTACGACTAAAGAAAATCTTCGAGGCGATTGCCTTGTCCGAATGACTTCTTTT
>JAPKCI010000474.1 GCA_028823035.1 Rubripirellula sp. | reverse complement strand
TCAACAGCGATCCTCAACAGCGATCCTCAACAGCGATCCTCAACAGCGATCCTCAACAGCGCATCGACCCGAACAGGCAGTTTCCGGAGGCCTGAGCGTCCTCATTCACGCTGGCCCGCTTCGAGGCGTTCCGATCGCGACCATGGCAAGCGTCATGCCGGCGGTTGGCCCGTGTGTGTTGAGCCGACCCGATGATCCAACAGGCTGCATGGTTCTTGGTGGCGTGCTAAACTAGGTCCACGCGAGCAAATCAAGACACATTTGAGCTGACGCGAAACCACGTTAGATTGACGCCTAGGACTATAGGAACTGCGATAATGATCAGAATGAACCAGATGCTTTTGGCCTCATTGTTGGGAATCTGCTGGTGTTTGCCTCAGTGCGTGCGGGCAGCTGAGATTCAACATTCATTCTTTGTTGCTGGACCGGACTTTACCGGCATCGTCGGTGAGGACGGGAAGCCGACTTGGGATTCAGGACGTGCAGGTGCTCGTGACGGATGGGTTTTACCCAATGGCAATGTTCTGATTGCTTGGGGTGATGTTGTTCGTGAATTCACGCCGCAGAAAGAGGTGGTGTTCGAATACAAACTAAATGCTGCAAACAAGGAAATCGGAACAGCCCAGCGGCTTGCTAATGGGAATACTTTGATCAGCGAATTGGGAACTAAGCCCCGCCTGCTGGAAGTCAGCTCGGACGGCAAGATTGCAGTCGAAGTTGTTTTGCAACCTGAGACAGACAACGCGCACATGCAGACTCGCATGGCCAGAAAACTGTCCAATGGAAATTATCTTGTGCCACATCTGTTGGCATTCAAAGTCAAAGAGTACTCGCCAGCTGGCAAAGTCCTCAACGCATTTCCAACGGACATGGAAGCATTGGGAGGAAGAGCGGCCAAAAACTGGCCTTTCACTGCGATTCGATTTGATAACGGAAACACTCTGGTTTGTTTGACCAATGGCAACAAAGTCGTTGAAATGGATCCTAAAGGTAACGTGGTCTGGAAAGTCAGCAACGAAGACCTGCCAGGCAATCCAATCGATGACGCTTGCGGTGGACAGCGGTTGCCCAACGGAAATACGGTGATTACTGCCTACCATGCTAAGCAGGGAGTGAAACTACTCGAAGTCACACCAGAAAAAGAAATCGTCTGGACATTTGAGGGTCCCTATCGCGCACACCATTTTCAAATTTTGACTACCAATGGTCAAGCTCTTGCGGGCAAGCCACAGCGATAGGCTGCAAAGGGGTATCGGCAAGCGTCCGTGTTTTTAATCTTGCCCGTGTTCAAAGCGGATGCAGTCCGTACTTGTAGAGTTGATGTGGTGTAGCAGGATTGCTTCGTTTGCGAGTTTGGCTCAGAGTTTGGCTCAGAGTCGGCTCGGCTGAGTCAGGTAAGGCCATTTGAAGTTCTTTTCAGATTCAGGCTTCGGATGTTGGTGTCTTGGCACTCTGTGTCAGGATCTTCTTTGCCCGCCCCGTTGCTGGAAAACGCTAGGTGGACGGTGTGCCGACGTCCACTCCGAGGTGGCTTGAAGCGTTTCTTTTCTGGAAACAGCGAGTGTTAGCGCCCGGGAGTTGCTCTGCTGATGCCCAAAGGGTAGAGAGTTTTTTGAAACTTGTGATCTGATGAAAGGAGTGCAGTCATGTCCAGCGAAACCTGTCTTTATGTGGCTTCGCCTTCGATGTTTCGAAATCGCCCGTTGACCTTTGTGCTGGTCTGTTTGCTGTCGTTGGTTGGGGTTGGGTTGCCAATTCTGATCGTCTGGTTTTTCCGCTGTCGCAGTACTCAGTTAACCGTGACTGACATGCGGACGCGTCTGCATCGCGGCTGGTTAAGTCGATCGATCACCGAGGTGTGGCACCGGGACGTAAGAAACGTACAGATTGAGCAGACGCTTTTTCAGCGTTTTCTTTGCGTTGGTAAGATCGGGATCAGTAGTGCTGCACAGGCAAGCATTGAAATTGAGGTGTCCGGATTCACAAACCCAGACAAGATCAAAGAAATTATCGACAATAGCAGGCTAAAAGCGAAGCGTGCTGCCTGATTGTGATCTCCTCTTTCTGCGAATCACGCCTTGCTTGCGGCAGGCAGACGCTTGTGAATCGGGCTACCGGAAAGAAGTGAATTGGGCTACCGCGAAGAACTCGAAGCGTGTCTTTGCCTTGCAGGCACTTTCGGTCGGAAAAACGGCCTATGTCAGAAAGGACTGGGACAACAAGTTCCATGACCGGCGTGGCAATTTTGTGCAAACAATCGACTTGATCCTCGCGAACGTCGTGATGCCAGGGGGATGAGCAGTTAGCCCTGCTCTTAGCGTTCTGAAGCACGCCGATTGGTGCCATTGCGTCACATCCGGCTGTTTGCAGCCCTCTGTAAGAGCTGTTGAAACCGCACTCTGGCACAAAGGTCAGACGCTCTTCAGGGTTTGTTCAAACTGGGACGCTTTGGAATCAGCAGTGCAGCCCAGTCGAGAATTGAGATCCACATTGTCGGTCTTCGTAATCAAGATCAGATCAAGTCAGTCATCGATCAACAGAGGCTGAATGTCAAACGTGCTGCGTTGTGAGAGTACGAAGTGGATTCATCGCTGCTGGTGAATCGCTGCTGGTGAATCGCTGCTGGTGAATCGCT
>JAPKCI010000473.1 GCA_028823035.1 Rubripirellula sp. | reverse complement strand
ACTATCTGGATGAGTTTCTGCATCGAGTCGGCTGGCACGCTCCGGTCAGACCGTTCGAACATCAGGGCGAGCAGAAATTCACGACGGTCGTCACCAGCAGGATGGAACGTCGCGATCCGCTGTTCGTCGAGGACGCAAGCTTCCTGGTCGCTCACACGGATCGCTGCACAAAGTACGCGTTGCCGTCACCGTTTCTGATTGCTATTCGAAAATGGCACGAGGACTTCAGCACCGATGCGTATCCGACAATTGAACATTACATGGAGCACTTGACGGAGTTGCTCGCCGCTGAAGCGCAGGCGCTGGCCGTGACAGGCATCGACATCATTCAGCTGGACGATCCGGCGCTGACGTACCTCTGCGATCGCAATTTGACTGGCGACGGCCAGACTCACGATGACCGACTGAAGCGGGAATGGGACATCGAACGCCAGGCTCCGGCGGCGATTTCGGCTGTCAACCAGATTGCCGCCCTGTTTGCCCGTAGAAAACGGTATGAGTAGGCCGGATCAATCGCAGCGCCGCTCCGGCAACACCAGATTCAGCAGCAAATCATTCCTGCCGGAACATCGTCGCTTCGCTCCTCGGTCCCGCCTGCTCTTGCTCAACAGGCTGCTATCGCGGTCTTATGGTTTTATCCGCGATAATCGAGTGATAAAAGGTTGACGACGCGATAATCTGCCGATAAACCTGACGCCGTTCTCAGAACTGGACAACTGCGGCGTACCTATCCCAAGGCTGCTGAACGAACTGCGTCGATTTCGAGACGCCGCAAATCGCACAGGTCTTATGGTTTTATCAGCAATTCCCGGCGTGGTCTACAAAAATGGGGACGGTTGGTGGTCGGAGTGGTTGTGGGAATGATTGACTGTAAATTATGTAGGATTTCGCCGATGACGCTACGTTTCCATGTGTCTTGCGGCCTCGATCTATGAAGTTTTCTTCGGTCCGGGCGCAGTCCGGGCGCGGCCTTCCGAAAATGGACTGCAAAGGGATCGTCCATCAACAGGGCGAGCAGGATGCGGAACGGGGACTGCGTCAGGTTGTGTCGAACCCGTCGGGTTCCGGCAGCGGGATCTCTTTCGCACGTTCATAGAGGATCGCTTCATATAACAATCGCATCGAGCAAAAGCGAAAATGATAGAAATGGGATCGTAACTTTTCCCAGAGCGACTTCTTGCTGCCGACCTTCTCCCAGGTCGCTCGGAATAACGGACAGCATAACTGCTGGGTCTGGTCCACCAGAAACGCCAGCATCATGATCATCGCAAACACTGTGCAAAGATGTTTCTGGCCGTGACCAAAGTTGTGTTCGAAATGATACCCCTGGTTCTTCAACGTATTGAACGTCTCGTTCTCGATCTTCCAGCGCGACCGGCCGCCTCGCACCAGATGTGCCGCGTTGTCTCGCGTGATCTTCAGGTCCGTCACCCAGGTGAAATGTTTGCGGTGGTGACCGTCCGCGTCGTACTCTGAGTACTCCAGAAAGTTGACCTGCAGATCCCGGTTCGAGGCGTTCAGCGAAAGCTGGTGCACATAACTGATTTCATGAGTCACCTCGCCCTCTTGCCAGGTGAGTGTCTGCATGCGGCCGTCCTCGTGGGCCTCCAGCACCTGCTCGAACAAGTACGCGTGGTCGCCCGGTTTGACACCCAGTAGAAAGTGCATGTTCAACTTCCTGATCAGCCTGATGTGAGGCGAGTTACTGGCCAGCGCATCTTCCAGCACAATGAATTTCATCTTCGGATGTTCCGCCCGGATTTTCTCGAGCAATCGCACTCCGGCGTTCCGCTCGCAATCGTTCTTGTTGTCACCGTCCTGTTTCTCGATCGGTTCGGGAGCCAGTGGGATCACCTCACGAAACTCCGGATGCACCAACGCCGCCCCCAGCATCTGATGTTGGTATGTGACATCGCCCGTCTTCTTATTGATTTTCTCGAGACAACTGTCGCAGTGGATCCTGGACGACGAGAAGAAGCCGGTGCCGTCGGTGCAAAGCAGATAGCAATCTTCATGAAAGACGAACGGTTCGAGAGCCTTGCCACGCTGCAGTTCGCGAAGGACGTCGTTAAACAGCGGCCGCAACTGTTGCGGATCCACGGGATCGAGAATTTCCCGCATGTGCGTATCGGAGGGAATCCGGTCGATGCCGAAGAGGGTTTTCATGTTGTTGTCATGACGACGACCGTCGAACGCCAACAGCGAGGGGTCTTTGAGGGCGAACAGGGCAAAGGCCGACATCATGGCGTCACCGAGCGAGATGGACGGCTCCTGACGCTGATCTTCGAGAAGGCGACACTTCTTGCGGACCAATCTGTACAAGGCATCGGCCGACAAATGCTTGCGAACCTTTGGTGGGACCGGAGGTGGAGGCAAAATCACGGCGAATCCTTTCGCCTGGAGAAACCGGAATCATCCTTGTCACGAGTTGGTTATGATCCCCGGATTGTCCTCATGAGTGAACACCAGTCTCGGCTCTCGCGTTACGAACGCCTCTTGCAAGCGACCCCTGAAACCACGGCGTTTCTTGAGGGCCGGGAATTGCTGCCGCGTTATCAAGTCCGATGCCAACGTAAATACTTGCCTCGTTCATGCTTTCATCCTGAGCGACCAGAATCAGGTCGTGGCCAATTGGATTCGTCTCATAGTCC
>JAPKCI010000472.1 GCA_028823035.1 Rubripirellula sp. | reverse complement strand
ACGGCACGATGTTCGACAATACGACGATCATCTACATGCCCGAAACCGGTGCCGGCCACCATAGCCCAGACACCGAGGCGCCGATGGTAATCATGACGGGCAAGAACTCAAAGCTTGACATCGCCGGCCGGTACATACGCTTGCCGTTCCATGGCACCGAAGGCCACAAGACCCTGAGCAATTGGTTCACAACTCTTCTCAACGCCTATGGCAACCCGATCGAGCACTACGGTGACCTTGACCTGACGATGCAACGCAACCGTCTGAATCAAACCGGGGCGATCGATCGGTTCCTGGTCTGAGGTCTCGCGTTTTAACCACGAAGTCCGGCACTGTGCAAGCGGCGAATCTATCGTTGGAGACCTTAGCCAAGCAGCGCTGTGTAGGCTCAACGGCCTATGCATTGAGGTATCAATCGAGGGAGGCGATGAGTTCAGCACACACCCAGTTAAAATCGAGATGTTTATGAGTGTGGGTTTCAACACGCTTAATGATGCAGCTTCCGCAGAATTAGCGGCATCGCTGCTTCGCAAGTAAAATCAGTGAGCATGCTTTAATCGGTGTGCAAGTGGATCTGGCATTAGTCTCCACCGGTTTTGTGCCACCTCATTCAAAATTTCCTGAACGTGAACCGCTTGCCATCTTGGTTCCCGGTGGTCATCACTAGCGTGCCGCGATGTTTTCCTTAAACCAAGAAAGGTGTCCGACACCTTTTCGGACTCACGCCGGGCCGTTGGACGGTGTAAATTCCAATTTTTTATCTATCTTTCTGGTTTGGTCATGCCTAATATTCCATGGGTTGTGCAGAAGTCTCTTTCCTCTCCAGAAGGAATCCGCCGATGCCAGGAACCAATCCAGACGACAGCGGGTCGGATAACGATGCGCATACCAAGAGTGATGAGACATCAAGTTCTCTACCAACTCAGGATCTTCTGTCAACGAGCGAGGGTGTTGCGATAGCATCTGCCCCATTAGTTAACAGTTCCGTGATTCGGTATTTTGGGGAATACGAACTGATTCACGAGATTGCACGCGGTGGGATGGGTGTCGTGTACAAGGCACGGCAGACGAAACTTAATCGCATTGTCGCCTTGAAGATGATTCTTTCTGGATCATTCGCAAACGATGCACAGGTGCAGCGTTTTCAAGCAGAGGCGGAGGCGGCTGCCAACTTGGACCACCCGGGGATTGTTCCGGTTTTTGAAATTGGGCATCACGAGGGTCAGCATTACTTCTCGATGGCCTATCTACCGGGGCAAAGCCTCAAAGAAACCATCGCAGACAGGCCATTGAATCCACGGGACGCAGCCGAAATCGTAAGTAAGATCGCATCAGCGATCGGGTACGCCCATGATCAAGGGGTCATCCACCGCGATCTCAAGCCGGCAAATGTCATGATTGATGAAACTGGCGTTCCCAAGATCACGGATTTTGGCCTTGCAAAGTCGAGCAAAAGTAGCGATCTCACGGCTAGCGGCCAGATCATGGGGACACCCAACTACATGGCTCCCGAACAGGCGACAGGCGAAACGGCAGGCGTAAATGCCGCGAGTGACATTTACGCACTCGGTGCGATTCTTTACGAGACGTTAACAGCCAGACCTCCTTTCCAGGCATCCACTTCAATCGAAACGATCAGGCAGGTTCTGGAAAGCGAACCCGTGCCACCGCGGCAATTGAATTCGGCGATACCATGTGACTTGAATACAATCTGCCTCAAGTGTCTGGAGAAAGAGCCAATGCGGCGATATGCCTCTCCTGACGAGTTGGCTGCGGACCTCAGTCGATGGCTGAGTGGATTTCCGATCCATGCTAAACCTACACATTTTCTCACAAGGTCCGCGAAATGGTGTCTGCGCAATCCTGCTTGGGCAGTTGCAATCGCACTACTGGCGGTCATGTCCTGTCTGTTTTCACAAACAGCTATTGCTGACCTAAGTGTCTATGTCAACGCCTCTAGCAACGTACTCGCGATCATCCTGCTTTCGAGCATCGCGGCAATCTTTCTGGCGGTATGTTTACGTCCCGAAGGACGGAAGTCATCAAAGGAACTGTGTGCAATCGCCTTCTGTCTTTTGGTATTCTTCACCGGAGCCATCGGGATTCTCTCGCTTTTAGTGCGTTTCTTCTTGCATTTCATTTCATAGCTTGTCGCATCAAATTCGCGTGGACCAAAAAGGTTTCAGACACCGTTTTTGCTTTACCGTGTAAGGCAGCGGTGTCTGGTTTGAGCCCATTCCCTAAGCTTCATCTACCCGTACTCGTCCCAAGGGGCCATATAATTGTTTGATCGGCTGGAACGGGAATCAGGCGTCTAGAAGCTCTGGGCTTAGGGCTTGGCGACAATCGACTTTGACGAATCAGATCTGGAACGCCTCTCGTTTCCAGAATACCCCGCCAAGAAGCCAACAACAAATGACAGTGGCTGATTCACTCGTGTTCATGCCAGTGTAAATGACCCAACGCCGGGGGCACCGGCTTGGGTCGAGTGGATATCCATTAATCAGTAGCCTAGAGTGATTAATATCCATCATTCGCGTCCCAAGGAATCTGCCTTGCTACCTGCCATTGCCGCACTCTGCCTGTCGCTTGCATTTGTCGCTTGCATTTGTCGCTTGCATTTGTCGCTTGCATTTGTCGCTTGCATTTGT
>JAPKCI010000187.1 GCA_028823035.1 Rubripirellula sp. | reverse complement strand
GGATGAAGCGAGGGATGAAGCGAGGGATGAAGCGAGGGATGAAGCGAGGGATGAACCGAGAGATGAATCGAAGACGATTCGTAATATGGATTCAACTGATCGATTGGCAGCGTCAGTTGTCAGTAAGCCAATTTTCCAGGTGAGCTGCGATGAAGGCATCATCGGTTGGTTGGGTTGCGGTGACCCGATCGAGTTCGCGTTGTTGACCCGTCGACAATGTCTCTTCTGGATCAAGGCACAGGTTCGATGGCAGTAGCCCCTGCCGATGCAGCATTTCGTTGACACCGGGAACGCACCCCGCAAAACTGTTTGCAGCATCGAAGATTGCGGCGTTGGCATCGGTCAGTGAAGCGTTGGCAGCCAGCCAGTCGACTGAGATGGACCTCTGTTGACGCAGGTTCTTGATCTCGTTGAGCATCTCCGTAGCTTGTTGTGTCCAGATGGCCCACTGCCCCAGCAACCCGCCAACGATCCACCGCTGTTGGCCGTCAAAGCGGAACGGAGTTAACAGGTCATTGATGATGTTGTCATCGTTGCCTGTATACAACGCAATGTCCTCGCGTCCCGAGGCGATCACTGCGCGAATGACATCAAGTGTCTGGTATCGATTGAAGGCAGCGATCTTGATGGCAACGACGTTTGGAATTTGGCAGAATTCTAGCCAGAACTGAAATGAATACACTCTGCCACCCACCGCCGGATGCAGATAAAAACCAAACACTGGCATGACCTCAGCAACAGATCGGCAATGGTCTAGGATTTCAGTTTCTTCTTTCTCGCGGATTGCATTGGTGGTCAACAGGCCGGTGTGATAGCCCAGTGATTTGGCGAGTCGTGCTTCTTCGCATGCCTGCTGGGTATCACCGCAGATACCGGCAACTCGAACAAATGGCCTTGGGTCTTTCGCTTGGCGTTGCTCGATGGCATCTGCTACACACTTCAGTACTGGTTCGTACAGGTCATGATCGCGAATTGCAAATTGGGTTGTATGAACTCCAACCGCAATTCCGCCGGCTCCTGCATCAAAGTAGTAACGAGTCAGGGCGCGCTGATACTGTGGTGACCACTGGCGTTCTTTGTCCAACGCCAGTGGGCTGGCGGGAATCACCGTTCCTTCACAAAGTTGTTCCAGCCAAGATTCAGGCATTAGTACTTACCATCGCGGGTTTGAAAATGAGTTGGTTTGTTGAGTGAGGGGCCACCAGAAAGCAACCAGTGCGAGATCCAGTCCATCATCTGCTCCAGATCGGTTGCTGGTTCACCAAACAGGTTGCGAGCGAGCGAGTTATTGCTCAGCCAGCAGTTGTTCGACTCGGTTCCCGAGAAAGTGGGGGAACGGTTCAGTCGTTTTCCGAAAGCCAACGCGAGTTCTCGAACACTTAAAGTGTTTGAACCGGTGACGTTCAAGACGAAGGGCGGCGAATCGGCCAAAGGCGGTGAACGCAGGATCTGCTGAATGGCATCACCCTGCCAGATTACATTGGCGAAGCCAGTCTCAATGTTGATCGGTGTGTTGGTCAGCACCTGTTGCGCGATATCGACGAGTACTCCGTATCGCAGATCGATTGAATAATTCAGACGGATCAGAACGCACCGAGTGTGGTGTGATAATGAACCCTCAATGAAAGCAGTTTCGCGATCGAGACAGGATTGAGCATAAACGCCCGGTGGGTCAGTGGGATCCGATTCTTTGGAGCCACCGGTGCCGGGCGTGGTGAATGAATAAACACAGCCGGTTGACATTGCCACGATTGATGAGTTCGCGAAGCGTGCGGCAACTAGCTTTGGCATCTGCGAATTCATGCGGTCCAGCAGCGCGGGGTTGTCTGCGGTACCGAATTTGATTCCGGCGAGGAAGAACACCCAGGGGGTTACCGGGATGGTGTCGATTTGTTCGCTCTCGCTTAGGTCGGCCACGAGCGTCCGGATTTTTGCTTCCTGAAAGGGAATCAGCGAATTGGCGGTTGAGAACCTGGATACTGCGACCAGATCATGCTCGCGGTCAAGCTGAGACAGTGCTCGTTTTAGCATCAGGCAGAGGTGGAATCCCATTTTGCCCGCTGCACCCAGAACAGTGATGGGGCCGGGGCAAAGTTCGATGGCTGCCCGGACCTGCTCGGTGGGCCGAGTGATGATTTCGTCCAGTTCACCGATAGTAGAGGGGCAATTCATAGGGGATCGTCGGTCATGTCGCGTCGGTATTTGGGAGTTTCGCTATGGTTTCGCAGTGTCAGGCGGAGTAGCTGTTTTCGAAAGATGACCAAACCCGCAAGGCTTGCTGCGGTCAAAGCTTGCCAAATAATGGCTTGACTGGCTATAATCGGAACGATGATCGCGGCGGTTAATGAGGTTTTAACCGGTGTAATCACCTACCTACAGCAGTCTTCGGACTCGTTCCCACCCATTCACCCTCTTGTTCGGCGTCATTGCTTATGTTGTCGATTCTTGGCCAGAAGAGCCAGTTTTGCGATGGAGTTTCGCGACGTGGTTTCCTGAAAATTGGCGGTCTTTCTTTTGGTGCTGGTGGTTTTACCCTGGCAGACCTGATGCGAGCCGAGGCAGTTGCGGGAAAAAGCCATTCCCATAAGGCTGTCATCAATGTCTTTCTGGGCGGTGGACCACCGCACCAGGATATGTGGGAAATCAAGACCGATGCGCCATCCGAAGTTCGTGGTGAGTTCAAGCCGATCAAAACCAATGTGCCGGGAATCGAAATCTGCGAGGTCTTTCCGCAGCTTGCTTCGATGATGGACAAAGCTGCAGTGATTCGCAGCGTTGTTGGTTGCGCCGGTGGTCACGAAGCCCATCAGTGTTTGACCGGATGGAACAAAAACGACCTCAAGACCATTGGTGGCCGGCCGGCCATTGGTTCGGCGGTTTCCAAACTGTTTGGACCGGTCGACGCTTCCGTGCCGCCTAACATCGGGTTGGCGAAGCCAACCAAGCATGTTCCTTGGTCCGATTCCGGGCATCCTGGTTTTTTGGGGGCAGCCTACTCGCCATTCAAGCCGGACGGTCCCGGCATGAAGAACATGACGCTGAATGGTGGTGTCACCATGGATCGTTTGTCCGATCGGCGCAAGCTACTGAAGAATATTGATTCGATGCGTCGCGATATCGACATCACAGGTGCGATGGAGGGTATGGATGTATTCGGACAACGAGCACTTGATGTTTTGACCAGTAGCCGTTTGCTCGATGCGCTCGACCTCAGCAAAGAGGACCCCAAGGTGGTTGAGAGGTATGGAGACGGTAAGCCGTACCAATATCAGTATGACGGGGCACCTACCTGCAATGAACAATTGTTGATGGCGAGACGCCTGATTGAAGCGGGGGTGCGTGTGGTCAGCCTCAGCTATGGCCGTTGGGACAGTCACAGTGCAAACTTTGATCTCGTTCGCGATCATGGCGGAAAACTGGACCAGTGCCTCAGTGCGTTGATCGAAGATCTTGAGCAACGTGGCATGCTGGATGATGTGACAATCGTCGTTTGGGGCGAGTTTGGTCGCACACCGAAAATTAATGACAAGGCAGGACGCGACCATTGGAACAAGGTCAGTTGTGCTTACCTCGCAGGCGGTGGCATGCGAACAGGCCAAGCCATTGGGTCCACGAATCGACTGGGTGAAGAAGCTGCCGAGCGTCCTGTTCACGTTCAGGAAATCATGGCGACGCTCTACCATAATTTGGGCATCGACACTGCGACGGTGACCATTCCCGATCCCACTGGACGTCCTCAGTATCTGGTTGATCGCGAACCTGTTGGTGAGTTGATCTAGTGTTAAATAATAAACAAAACAGGCGTTTCATGAACGCAGTTCCTTTTCTGAGAGTGCCTTTTTTGCACAGGCCTGATGCACGATGGTTGGCCGCCCTGATCGGTGCCATGCTCTGCTTTACCAGTTTGCCAGCGGTGGAACCTGAGGGGACGACTGATGGACTGCCGATTGGTCCAACGCTGCGATTCAATAACATCAACTCAGCAAATGGTTTCACTCTGTCGGGTTTGGATGCTCGGTTACAGTTGGTTGTTTCGTTAGAGGCAGCTGGGCAATTAGTGAGTGACGCGACCCACCAGTTAATTTACTCGGTCGATCCACCGGTGATTGCTGAAGTGATCGACGGGATGGTGGTGCCATTGGCTGATGGGGAAGCTATTGTTGTGGCGCGGCACGAGAGTGGTTTAAGTGCTGAGCTAAAACTGACAGTCAAGCACACCGGTAATGAGGCACTGATCAGCTTCCCGGGGCGTGTGGTCCCGATTTTTACCAAGCTGGGATGTAACAGCGGCGGTTGCCATGGCAAACTCGCCGGCCAGAATGGCTTTAAGTTGTCATTGCTTGGTTTTGAGCCCCAAGAAGACTACGATCATCTGGTTCGTGAATCGCGTGGACGACGCCTTTCGCCAGCTGCACCCGTCCAGAGTTTGCTGTTGCAGAAAGCGGTCAACAGTTCTCCACATGGCGGTGGGCAGCGTTTGGACTTGGATAGCCACGAGTATCGCATCTTGGCACGCTGGGTCTCGCAAGGCATGCCCTATAGCAAAGACGATGAGCCCAGTGTGGTTTCGATCGAAGTCATTCCACAGCATCGCCGTTTGAATGCCGAGTCCAGTCAGCAGTTGGCGGTACTGGCAAATTATTCGGATGGCAGCAGCGAGGATGTTACGCGGGCGGCTTTGTATGAGTCCAACGATTCAGAGATGGCCGACTGCAATGAAAAGGGTTTGGTTAATCTGAAAGATTTGGTGGGCGACGTCGCGGTAATGGCCCGTTATCAGGGACATGTGACGGTGTTCCGTGCTGATATTCCCGTTTCTGAATCGAGTGTGACCGCGGATTCATTTCCCAAGGAACTGGACAACCCTGTTGATCAGCATGTGTTTGCAAAATTGCAGTCCCTTGGGATTCCACCCTCTCCCCGCTGTGATGACGCGACGTTTTTGCGACGCGTAACGCTTGATATTGCCGGCAGGACGCCGACGCAGGCTGAGACGACCGGTTTTCGCGCCGACACATCGGGTGACAAGCGAGAGCGGTTGGTTGACCGCTTGTTGGCGAGCGAAGATTACGCGGACTATTTTGCCGGCAAGTGGAATACAATCCTTCGCAATCGACGCGAAGGTGGGGGGCTGAAGTTTGCCAACGTCGCATTTCATCAATGGATACGCGAGAGCATCGCAACGAATAAACCCTATGACCAGTTTGTTCGCGAAATTGTGGCTGCATCAGGCAGTGTGGCAAGTCACCCGCCGGTTGTCTGGTACCAACAGGTTTCCGATACCAATCAGCGGATCGAGGATGCTACGCAGTTGTTTTTAGGGCAACGCATTCAGTGTGCGCGATGCCACCACCATCCCTATGAGAAGTGGAGCCAGTCGGATTATGCTCAGCTTTCCGCTTTCTTCACAAGCGTGTCAAAAAAGAACGGACGTGATCCTCTCGAGCCCGCCGTTTTTGCAAAGCTGGGTAGCTCTTCAGCCAAGCATCCCAAAACAGGCCAGACTCTGAAGCCTGCCGGTTTGGATGCGGCTGAAGTCGTGATTGGTGCGCGGGATGATCCGCGTTCACACTTGGCTGACTGGATGACCAATTCGGACAATCCATTTTTCGCCAAAGCTCTCGCCAATCGCTACTGGAAGCACTTCATGGGACGCGGATTGGTTGAACCTGAAGACGATTTGAGGGTTACCAATCCACCCTCGAACCCGGAACTGCTGGACGGTTTGGCCAAGGCGTTTGTCGATTCAGGGCATGACTTGAGAGCGTTGATTCGATTGATCACCAACTCGAGGAGTTATCAATCAGATAGCGATGCATTGCGGGAAAATATCGGGGACAAACGTAGCTATTCTCGCTTTTATCCAAAACGCCTGCAGGCAGAAGTGTTGCTAGATGCGATTGATCGCTTGACCCTCACTCCAACCAGTTTTGCTGGCATGCCACCCGGCAGTCGCGCAGTAGCTTTGCCCGATACTGGATTCTCTTCGTACTTTCTGACCGTCTTTGGAAGACCTGAGTCGACGACCGCGTGCGAGTGTGAACGATCGCAGGAAGCGAATCTTTCACAAAGTTTGCACCTGCTCAACTCGGAAGAAATTCAGGGCAAGCTCTCGAGTGATAGCGGTCGTGCCGCGCAATTGGCTGCAGATAAAAGCCGCTCTGACGAAGAAAAACTTCGTGAGTTGTATTCGATTGCATTCAGTCGTGATCCGGTTGATCGTGAATTGAAAGCGACTTTGACTTACGTTGCAGGAAAGGAGAACCGACGTGAAGCTTTTGAAGATGTTCTGTGGTCTCTGATTAACTCGAAAGAGTTCCTGTTCAATCACTGAGGTGGGCGATTAAAGGTCAAGTAAAGCGATATGCCAGGTGTTTCGGATGCCTGTCATTCATCATCATTCTGGCTACCAATGCGTCTGCCCAATTTCACGTCTGTGAGCTACGTGCTCTGTCTCGAACCGGCGGTCAGTCGGGGACAGAATTCGACCTGGATGTGATTGCCGGAGATCGTCTGAACGATGTCAGCGGTTTGGTTTTTTCGAATCCTGGAATCACGGCTGCGCAGAAGACGACGGCAGCTTTGCCTTTCTCTGAGGAAGCTGTCGGGCTGTCTGGTAAATTTCATGTTCGAGTGGCTGCGGAGGTTCAGCCCGGACGTTACGAAGTACGAGCCGCTGGTCGGCATGGGCTTTCAAACCCCCGCGTCTTTGTCGTGACCACCGCTGTCAATGAACTGGTAACAGCGGTCAGTCATGATCCTCAGACACCGACCGAATTGCCGCTCGAGCAATTCGTGAATGCTGCTTGCACGGCAGCCCAGCGGGACTGGTTTCGCTTTGAATTAAAGGAACCAGCTGACCTTGCCATCGAATTTCTTGCCCAGCGTGTCGATTCCCGGATGATCGGTCAGTTGAGGGTTTTTGATTCTGAAGGTCGCTCGCTGGCTGTGGCTCGTGGTTCCGATGATTTTGATCCAACGATATCGCTCGCAAAGTTACCTGCGGGGCAGTACACGTTGATGTTGCATGATTTTCTGTATCGGGGTGGCAGCGAGTTTCCTTACCAGTTGGTGGTCAGATCAAACGGGGGTGGGGTGCCTTCCTTGTTCGGTCTGGCCGAGGGAAAACAGGAACAGGCCGAAGGCGAGCTTCCGCTGAACTGGAACCCCGCCTCTGCATCCTCCGGCGGTTCGAGCAATTTGAGGCTGACTGAAATTGCTGAACCAAATGCTGTGCAGCGTCTGGACGTGCCATCAGAAACCAATTGGTGGTTCCAGTCGGATCAAAGCGGGCAAGTTTTTGAGTTGTCGGCAAAGAAAGGAGAACAGGTGTCGGTCAGTGTGTTAGCGGATCGTTTAGGTCAGCCTTCGGATGCGAGGTTGTTTGTTCAACGGATCGAACCTCAGGCCGAAGGACAGCCTAAGTTTCATTCCATTGCAGAATCTGATGACAGCTACAACATTGGCAACGAGTCGTTGAGCCTGCTGACAAAAGATCCGATGGCGTTATGGACCGCATCTCATGATGCAGACTATCGCGTCATTGTGCATGACATGGATGTGGGACAAATGTTGGTAGCACGTCAGGCATTCCGTTTGCGGGTTGGCACGCCAACGCCCGGATTTGATCTTCTTGCCTTTCCAGCATTTCCTGACAAGGACTTGAAGCAGTTCCGTGGGTTTGGTTCCAAGTTGTTCCGCGGGAGCGGCGAAGCCATTCGAGTGTTGGCGTTGCGGCATGATGGCTGGACCGGTCCGATCAAGCTGAGTGTGGAAGGATTGCCCGCGGGTGTAACCGCTGGTGAAGTTGTCATTGCGGCCAATCAAAACACGGCGCAGATCACGTTAGTGGCTGCCGAGGATGCCGCTGCCGGAAACTTCAAAGTCGTGGTTTCGGGTGCTAGTTCAGATGGGAAAATCAAGGCCGTTTCGACCCCCGCTACCCATGTCTGGGGTCGGGGGGGTGGGCGTGATTTTGTCCGTTCTCGCATCAACGCAGATCTCGCCTTTTCTATCTCTGGCGATGATCTATCCCCCCTGACCATTGGACTGGGGGATGGTGCCGTGGTTGATGTGAAAAAGGGTGCCACTCTGACCGTTCCGATCGCGATCACGCGTCGCGAGGGTGGTAAGGATGCCTGCGTCCTGCGAACGCGGGAGTTGCCACCGGGTGTGACCGCTGCAGATGTGACTGTGGCTGCCGATAAAAATGAGGGAAATCTGGAAATTAAAGTTTCTGACAAAGCTTTGCCCGGAACTTATTCGCTATGGCTGCAAGTGGAAACTAAAATAAAGCTGAAGCCAAACGTGCAGGTGCTTAAGCGAACGCAGGACTACCGCAAACACCTTCAGACCCTCCACGATGATTCCGCTAAGGCAGCCCAACTGGAAGCGGTCAAGGCAGCTATCATTGCTGCAGATAAACAGGTTGAAGCAGCCAAGGGCGAAGCCAAAGAGCAACAGTTGACTGTCTATATTCCCTCCCCCAACCTGACATTTCGGGTCATCGATCCATGATACGTTCCATCCTTGCTAGTGAGTGCTGTTTCCGTTCGTCGGCATTCTTGATGTTGATGATCCCAGTCTCTTTAATGTTGGGGGCGTTTGTATTTGCTGATGCATCGGAGCCACCGTTGCCGGTGTCCGAACTCAACCGGAGCACACCGGTTGAGTTTACTACCGAGATCCTGCCGCTGTTGAAACAGAATTGCCTAGCCTGTCACCATGCTAAGGAAGCGGAAGGCGGATTGGTCATGGAAACGCTGGCCAGTATCGTCAAGGGCGGCGATTCTGGCCCCGGTCTGGTCGCTGGTAAATCAGCCGAAAGTTTGTTGTTCATGCGTGCCGTTGGTGGTGATGATCCGTTGATGCCCCCAGAAGATAATTCGGTCGGCGCGAAACCACTGAGTCCCGAGCAATTGGGGTTGCTCAAACTCTGGATCGATCAGGGTGCTGCGGCAGGCAAAGCAAAGACCGTGGTTGCCATCGATTGGCAACCGATCCCAGAATCCATTCGGACAGTCTATTCGTTGCAGGTTTCGCCCGATGGACAGTTCGCAGTTGTGGGGCGAGGAAATCGTGCGATCGTCGTGGACACGGCTACCCACGAGGTGAATGCTCGTCTGGTCGATCCATCATTGACCGTTGGCGAAGTCACGGACGTGGACTTGATCCAGTCCGTGGCAATTTCACCTCAGGCTGACTTCATTGCCACTGGTGGTTTTCGGACAGTAAGGTTGTGGCGCAGAACTATGCGTGATTTTCCAGATAACGAAGTGCCATTTCGTAATGCCGCTGGCGCTATCGCAGTTCATGTAACCCAGGAACTCGTTGCTTTTGTAAACGCGATCGGTGATATCGAAATCTGGAGTTTGAGCGAGAAGCAGCCCAGCCAGGTACTCTCAGGAAATTCAGAACGTATCATCGATTTGTCTTGGTCGGACACACCAGAGTCGTTGTTCTCGGTTGACGAAATGGGAAAGGTCACCAAGTGGGATGTGAAGTCAGGGAGCCGTCAACTCGAGTACGAGGCGGGTGGACCGATTACTTCGTTGGTCGTCTCCCCGGACGGATCACAGGTCGCGCTAATCAACGTTGAAGGCAAGCCTCAGTTGTTGCGGATCAACGGTGACGCAACTGGATTTGAACTGCAGCAGGAAAGTCTTGGCGGTTTGGAGGGAGCGACTGCGATTGAACTGGTGACCAAGCCGTCAATGATGGCTGCCGTTGCTGCCGGGAACGGGACTGTGTCTTTAATCAACGCGGCAGACAACAAGGTTGTTCGTAAAGTTGAACATGGGGCCGCTGTTACTGCCATTGAGGTCAGTGTGGATCAAACAAAACTCGTCACGGGTGGACAGGACGGTGTTACCCATGTGTGGAATTTGGCTGATGGCAAGAGTCTCTTTAAGGCACAGGGAAGCCCCAGTGATGTCCTGACGATCGCCACCTCGAAACGTGATGCTGAGCGTCAAAAAGCAACCGTGACCAGGTTGACCCAGAAGACGGAAACCTTGAAAAAAGCACTGGAGAAAGAGGATGCAGCTCTCAAGAAAGTGACAGAGGAACACCAGAAAGCAATCACAACGCTGACAGAGGGCGAAACGAAAAGAGCGGAGACAGTAGCCGCAGTTGCTGTCACAGAAGCCAAAATCGCGAAAGCTGCCACTGACGTGGGTGAGGCGAAAAAGGTGATTGAATCAGCATCCATGACGCTCGTGAAAATGAAAGCGACTGCAGACGACATCAGCAAACAGCTCGAGGCGAGTAAAGCCGAGTTGGTCAAGGCGATGGAAGCAGCAAAGCAGGCAGAGCAGGCTGCCGAAGCAGCCGAAAAAGCGAAGTTGGAGACCAAGGCAAAAGCGGACGCTATTCAAAAGAGAGTCGATGAGGCCAATGCGGCTCTGAAAAAAGCAAATGATGAAATGGTTGCGACTCAATCGAAAGTTGATCAGTCAAAGAAAATGCTGGCCGATGCTGAAAAGATTACGCAAACATCAGGCAAGGAACTCGAGACGCAGAAGAAAGCGGTGACGGCCGCCGAGGAAACAAAACAGAAAAGTGAGGCTGATGTCGCGAAACGAAAGCAGGCTTTGGAAACCGCGACCGCAGCTCAGCAACGGGCCACCGCTGCGCTGCCCCAGCATCAACAGGTCATTCAGTCGGAAACCACACGACAACAACTGCTGGACAAGCGGTTGGCTTCCTTTCAGGCAGACATGGTCGGTCCAGGAAAGGCAGTCTGCGATCTGAGACTGGCAGCCAAAGACCTTTTGATGGCAGCAAGACATGACGGAACCGTCGATGTTTATCGATTGAGTGATGGTAGTCCAGTCGCAGGTTTTCAGTCGGAAAGCCGACAGCGTTTGCGACTCGCTAGTGTTGGTAGCAGGATACTTGGCTTCACATCGAAAACGGCACCTGATTCATGGTCAACCGACTCGCAGTGGGTGTTGGAACGGACGATCGGCTCTATCGATGACCCCTCGGTAATTAGTGATCGTGTGACGGCACTCGATTTCAATCCTGATGGTAAATCGATTGCTGTAGGAAGCGGGCCGCCCAGTCGTTCGGGCGAAGTGGTCGTTTTTGACGTTCGAAGCGGCCAGCTAGTACGAGACTTTGGAGAGGTGCACAGCGACACCGTGCTGGGACTCGCTTTCTCGCCGGATGGTCGAAGACTTGCATCATCCGCGGCCGACAAGACGATTCGGTTGCTTGATCTGAGTCGCGGTGAAGTCATCCGGTCTCTCGAGGGGCACACTCATCATGTATTGTCCGTCGCTTGGCAGGATGATGGTCAAACGATCGCATCGGCGAGTGCTGACCAATCGGTGAAGGTCTGGAATGTTGAGACGGGCGAACAACGCAGAACGATCAGCGGTTTTTCGAAAGAAATCACATCAGTTGCCTTCGTGGAAGCGACGAATCAGGTGCTGATGGCTTGTGCTGATGGTCAGGTGCGACTTTATGACAGTTCCAATGGTAAGTCGCTAAGATCCTTCAATGCGTCCGGGGACTTTCTCTACACGCTAAGTGTCACCCCGGATGGAACAAGCCTCGTTTCTGCTGGGCAGAGTGGGAAAGTGCGATTCTGGACCGTTAAAGACGGCAAGCTGGTGCACGAAATGGAGTGATTTCACTCGGCGGGTTACAGCGTATTTAACCCAAGCCCTGGCTGTGGGAAGGTACAATGAACCCTGTGAAAGGGAAGCCTTTGAAAGGCCTCGGTACTCTGTGATCGGGTGTCGCTTTCCGCGTCCGGGTACTCGCTTCGGCAAGGTTGGAATTTGATGACGGTGATTTCGATACTGAAGGTGATTCAGATTCGTGGTTCGCGAGAGTTGGTGCTCGGCGTACTCGCGGTGTTAATGACCCAAGTCGCAAACGCCCAATTCGTCCGTCTGGGGCCTGCTGGCGGTGTCAGAGTTCGGGCTCCGTTTGTTGCCGTTGATGTACTGCCGTTTGGTGGTGGTACACGATTGCGAGCACCCTTCACCGCGGTGGATACAGGTTTCTATCGAAGCTATCGGTTTGCACCCGCTCCGCTAGTAATCGGCGCCATTCCTGTTTTGGTTCCCTATCCTTACGCGACGATTGCTGTTCCTGCTTATCCCGGTTTTGTTTACCCGCCAGAGTATCTGTCTTACTATCCGGAAGTGGTTTACCCGGAGACAGGCATTCCGCCTCGGATTGGGCCTGGCGGAGTTTATCGATCGGCGAGGCCCGGAGTGATCCCGCCTTTACCGGAGCGGTTGCGTGACGCTGCAGAGAGGTTGGCGAGAACGCTTTCCCTTCGAGAGGATGGCGACGTATGGCTGAACTATCTCGGTCCGCAGCGAATCATTGAAAACGTTGATTATTCGTGGTCGCCTGAGACAGTCCATGATCTGATCATCAATTATGACGGCGTCGTCACCAATGGCAGGCTTGGCTCAATCCAGTATGCCCGAGGGTTCGCTGAAACACGAGACTTGCTGCGACAGTATCTCCAAACTCCGGAAGCAATCCCTTCCGCACCGTCAACTGCGTCTGGGGCATCAAGTGGACAACGTTCCCCCGCACCGCCAGTGAATGCACCGCCAGTGAACGCACCGCCAGTGAATGCACCGCCAGTGAATGCACCGCCAGTGAATGCACCGTCCCTGAA
>JAPKCI010000471.1 GCA_028823035.1 Rubripirellula sp. | reverse complement strand
CAAGGCGACATCTGGGAAACATACCGCCGCTACAGCCGAATGCGTTCCTTCCCAAGGCCATAGCCCGGTGGCCAAGCGCTGTTGTGCTGATTCCTCAATTACCGGGACTGACCCCGTCCCTGGTGAAGGTTCGAGGCATTTCGAGCGCACAAATTCTTATAACCCATCAGGGTGATGGTAATAGTAGGCTTCGGAGTTATCGTCGTAGATTGCCTTTTGTGGCGGAAACTTGTTAAAAAGTTCCAATTTATCAGAGTCTGACAACGGTATTATTGTTTTAAACGCGATGTCTACTCTAACTCCGTTATCCCGATTGGAGCTACCATCCCCCTGATGGGTTACGATAAAATGAAACACCTACTAATCACGACAATCGCAGCCGTGGTGCTAGTGGGGTGTGGTGAGTCGCAGTGATGTTCGAGAAAGAGCAAAAAAAATGTGAGTATGGAGTTGTATTAAGAATATCTTTTTAGACTTCAGCAACTTTGATGTCAGTTTTTCGCGACTGTCTTCGTGACTCTGAAGAAGAGTTTCTCTGCTCCGGGCATGGAGAGATTGAAGGAGTTGGTGTATTCGTGTCCCTGTTGTCCGCCACTGAGAGGGGAGAAGTTGTTCAGGTCCACGCTGGCTTCGACCTTATAGCTGAAGCTGGGTAGTGAATTCCAACCGATGGTGCAGTTGTTGAATGCGTCTAGTTCAATTGTCGCATTCACCTCGTCGTTGGCGATCGAACCATCGAAATATTTCCGGGCGCATTTCCAGGCCTGAATGCCGCAGGTGGAACCCATGATACGCCCGGGGTTATCGTCCACCGGGAAGTGGATACCGCCGTAGAGTCGCGAGATGCCGGCTTCATCGGCAGCATCATAGTAGGTGGCCCACTGCAGGGTGATGTCAACGCTGGGGCCTTTCTCGAATTCGAGATACTCGTTGCGGGTGGCGTGGAACGTGCCCATTCCGCCAGGGAAAAAGGGGTTGCCCGTCATGCGGGTCAAGACTTCGGCGGCGGCGCGACTGAAGGCGCTGTGCGCGGAAATGTATCCCGCGAAGGATGGCGTGACGAAGGTGTCCCGTTGATAGGGCAGCCAGGTATCGGCGTGAATCCACTTGGTGCCGGTGAATTCGGTTTCGGGATTCAAGGGTTCACCGCCCCACGCAAAAATAGCCATGCGTCCGGGGACCAATCCGCTATGTTTCTGGCCGATGGCGGCTGTTTGTGAGGTGACCATTTCGATCGATCCGGCAATCAGTGGCAGGCCATTCGTGTGAAAGCCAGGGCTGTTGCTGTCGCTTGATTGCCCAACAGCACCCATGTAACGAATGCTGCTGATCGGACGGATGTAGTCGTATTTCCGTTTACATCCCCAAGCGGCGATAGCGGCGTCGTGAACGGCACCGTTGAGGGCGAAATACATCTTAACGTCCCATTCAAGTTCATTGAGAATCGGACCGGTTCCACCGATGCGACGTTGAAAAGACGGGTGGTCGGCGACATCGTTGGCGAGATTGTTCCAATGCCCGGGAGGGGTTTCGGAGTCGGGGCCATCGGCCCAGAACTCGGCGACCACGCGTCCGTAGTCGCCATGCGGAACGATTTGGGCATTGTAGGGTAATCCGGTCGCGGGGTTGACAGTGTGTCCCGTGCCGTCGTTATGACCGAGAGTGTTGTTTCCGCGAGATGCCGGTGAGATATCAGTCATGTTGCCGCTCGCAGGATCCAGAAGAGCGCTGTGCTGGATAACAGATACCACGCCGGATTTGTAATCGGCGTCGGTGATTCCACCGAGTTGTGGTGGCATGCCCGGATCCAGGGAGATCGATTCATTGGTCCCGAGTTCCAAGGTGAACGGTCGTACTGCGCCCCAGTGAGATCCGATGAAGATCTGGATCTTGCTGGTGACCAGTCCGTTTTGGGTGAATGCCTCATCAAAGGCGAGGGGTTGCCAGTGATTGATGTTGTCCAACACGGTACCCGGCAGGGCCAAAATAAGAGGATTGTTGATAGGGGCGTAGCTGGGATCGTTGTAGAAGATGGTCTCGTTGGAGCGGTCGCTGGCGGCGAAATTGAGGACTGTCGTCGCAACACGATTGCCAAGGGCGGCGGGACTCATACCAGAGGTCGACGTGTTGTTGGGATCGTATCCCAGCGACGTCAACTGAGTTTCCAATGCTGCCAAGGTGTTGCTCGCGTTGACCGAAAGAGCATACCGGTGGGCCAAGACGCGATATGCGGCATAGCTGATTGCTTGGTGTCTGGCAGCGGTAACGTCGACAGCGGTTGCCGTTTCGTTGTGTAGGTAGCCGATGGCTTTGGTGTCGTATGCCGCCCAAGCGTCCCACATGGCGACGGATGTATGAAAGAGGTTTCGCGCGTGAACAGGCGGGCTGGGGAAGTCCAATCGAATGGCCGCCAGGTTCTGCTCATTCCAGATTCGGGCGATTGAGGCTGCCGAAAGTTGATGACAGCTTAACGCAGTGGCGAGGAAGACTTGTAGCCGGATGATTTTGATCACAACCCCCTCAAGGTTGCGTGTCTACCAATTCCACCACGAGCGCACCATTTTTTCTTATAACCCATCAGGGTGAACGTAATAGTAGGCTTCGGAGTTATCGTCGTAGATTGCCTTTTGTGGCGGAAACTTGTTAAAAAGTTCCAATTTATC
>JAPKCI010000186.1 GCA_028823035.1 Rubripirellula sp. | reverse complement strand
GGGCGGGGCGGCGATTTCAGATGCCAAAGACCCAGTCAACATTGTTGACCCCTTTGAATTTGATCCAGATTTTCGTTGGTTCCAGCCAGTGTATGATCTGGATCTTGCGGATATGAAGCCTGAAAAAAGGGCACATTCCGGCTGGTTCGCTACCTATGATCGGCTGAACCTCTACGCTGGCCGCCCGGATGTCTTCAAGCCGAATACCGGTGAGAACAAACTCGACAGCGGTTGGGGGCACCGATACGAAGTTGGTTTCATGCTGCCAGGCGAGGATCATGGTTGGATGTTCAACTGGACCAACATGAATGTTGCAAAATTCGACAGGATGCGACAGGAAAGACTCAATCGATACATTGACCCAGAAGATGGTTTTGAACCTGTTGCACCCCCGTTCGGGTTCCCCGTTCGGTGGCAAGAAGACAATAACCTTGGATACAACTTCCGCTTCTATGATGTTGGCGAAACTGTGAATGTGTGTCACTACCAAAGTTATGAACTGAACAAAACTTGGCGTATGACGCCTTACCACTACGGGGGCATCGCCGAACCACTGGTTGGAATCCGCTACATGAAAGTGCGGGACCTCAACTCATTCAATAATTATACAAGCAGTATTTTCCCCGGAACGGTCCCACCATCTCCTCCGATTGAACCTCCATTTGAGCAACTGATCACTCAAGAGGACACAACGTACAACAACATGTTTGGCGGTCAACTCGGCTTCAGATATTTCAAGCCTCACGACCGTTACATGCTCTCAACCGACTTCAGAGCATTCTTCGGTGGTAACTGGCAGTCATCTGGCTTCAAGACGATAACTGAAATCACTGAGTATGACGGCGTCGGGGTAGGAGAAGATGTGACCAACATGATTACCAGGGAAACGCCCACTGTCTTCACCCAAAACACTGAGTTTTATGTAGGATACGACGTGCGTGCCGAACTTGGTTATCAGCTTACCAAGATGTTCTCTGTGCGAGCTGGAATGCAGGTCATCCACATAGGTCGAGGCGTCTGGCGAGGCGGCTCAGGCTCAGCAAACACGCTGGCGGGCGGAAGTAAAGACCAGGCCCTGTTCATGTTCGGAGCGACCTTCGGTTTGAACTTCAACCACTGATCACTGGAAGCGGCGGATCGATCCGTACGCTAGTCAAGAGTAATATTAAGCACGGCCCCGCCGAGAATGATTCTCAGCGGGGCCGTGCTTTTGTCTTGATAGATTTAAGAAAACTGGCAGCGATGCCTGCTTAGCTCTTGGCAGTCAAAGTACGCAGCTCTTCGAGTTCAACGCTCAAACGATGCCGAAGCGGGCTCTCGGGTCTGAGTTCAACTTCGAGCAGATCCTCTGCTTTGTCAAAGGTTGCCTCATCCCGTTTTGGGTTGTTGATCAATTCTCGAAACATGCTCTCCACGGTTGACTCAGTAAGCAAAACATTCTCCTTCGATGAATAACGCCAAATCCAAGTATCTCGTACGGTGGGCTGGCGGAAACAAATACCAGATCGTCGCCAACCACCAGCGCCACCAATGCGATTCTAGGGCAGTCACCAAAACTCGCAAGGTCTATCATGGCTCAAGCAGAGCAACTTAGCAAATTCATTGGGCAGAAACTGGACGCGATTCGAATCCAAGTTCAGCCAGATGAGAGGCAGTCCGATCAACCGCATACCGAATTTGTTCGTCACTATGCTCGCACGTGATGAAAAAACGCAACCTTGCTGCCGACTCATCCACCGCCGGATACAGAATCGGCTGAACATTGATTCCATCGCCCTTTAGACGGTGGGATAGGCGTAAAGCGACCATCGAATTCCCGGTGATCACCGGAATCACGGGCGTCCCGCCACTGTCCCCCGTATCAAGCCCCGCCTCACGGCAAAGGCTGAGAAAAAGATCACTCTTGGCTCGCAGCACATCGACACGTTCAGGTTCCGCATCCAACGTCCGAATCGCCGCCAGAGCCGCGCCCACTTGGGCAGGTGGCATTCCAACACTAAAAACAAAGCCCGGGGCAGTGTAACGAAGCAATTCGATCAATTCGTTGCAGCCAGCAATATAGCCGCCGCACGAAGCCGCCGATTTGCTCAACGTGCCCATCCAAATGTCGACTTTGCGAGCATCCACGCCAAAATGTTCGGCCATCCCGCGTCCAGTTGCTCCCATCGTGCCGAAGCTATGGGCCTCATCCACCATCAACAGACTGCGATGGCGTTGTTTGACCTCAATGAACTGCGGCACATCCGAAAAATCGCCATCCATGCTGTAAACGCCTTCGATCGCGATGAGCACCCGACGATACTGCGATCGAATCTCGGTCAACATGCGGTCGAGTGCTTCGTAATCGTTATGCGGAAACGCTCGTCGGCGTGCCCCCGACAGCAAAGCACCCTGCACAATACTGTTGTGCGCAAGGGAATCATGGATAATCAGGTCGCCTGGCCCAACCAGATGACCAATGGTTGTCTCGTTCGTGGCGTGTCCGCCCACCATTAAAATCGAACGATCGACACCAATCCAGTCAGCAATCGCCCGCTCAAGTTCTCCATGAATCGGCTTCTCGCCCGAAACCAGGCGACTGGCTGAAACACTGGTACCATATTGTTGGATCGCAGCCGAAGCCGAAGCCATCACCGCCGGATGCCCACTGAGACCGAGGTAGTTGTAACTGGCAAAACTTATTAGCTCGGTCCCTTCGACCACGGTGTTGTCCCGGACGATCCCCTCGTGAACCGTGAAATAGGGGTTCGGAACGCCTGTCATCAACATTTGACGCATCGTTGTTTTCAGGCGACGGTATTCAGCGAACTGCTCAAAACTGTCCTCAGGTTCGACGCTTACGTTGGTAGTTGGGGTTGCATGCCCAAACTCACCTGCAGGCATTTCCGGATCCGCGGTTTCACCACGCAACAAGGCTTCGGCCCGTGCCTCGGCCGCGGGCGGCAGGTACCGTTCAATCGCCAAAGCGGTTTGCCCGATTGTTTCGATGTCATCGAGCACCTGTTCAGGGAAACGGCCACCAAAGGTTTTCTCGAGCTTGCGGGCAATCTCCAACCGCTCCAAGCTGTCCAATCCAAGATCCAGCACAATGTTGGTGCTCGCCTCAAGAGCGACCGCCCGCTCGCCAGCAACACGACGTACGTGATACTTGATGACCTCAATCACAACAGGGTTGACGTTACTGACGTCAACGTCGATGGATCGCCCACCAGCGGATGCCGCTTGCATCATCGGCGCCGCGTCAAAATTCATCCGAGCCTGATTGTTTTCCTCCCAACGCACCCATTTGGCGATCAGCTTCAGATCGTTGTCGCGAACAGCATGCAGGCAGGCGTGGCGTTGGATTTTTCCGCTGCTCGTCTTGGGAACACTGCTGTTACGAACTAGGTAGACCGCGTCAGGCGGCAGATCATGTTCCGCCGTCACTGCCCTGCGAATCATCTGCAGGTTGCCATCCCAATCGATGTTTCGTCGGCGAACCGTCTCCGCGACGATGACCAGTTGCTCACGTCCGTCGTAATCCATGGCAAAGGCGGCGACGGAACCTGCCTGCACTGCATCGCTGGACTGCTCAACCGTTTCTTCGATGTCCTGCGGATATCGATTGACCCCGCGGACAATGATCATGTCCTTCACGCGGCCTGAGATGTAGAGCTGACCTTCGTATAGAAAACCGAGGTCACCGGTCCTCAGAAACGGCCCCTGTCCATCAATGGTGGTGGCGTTGAAAGTGCGTTCCGTGGCGTCTTTACGCTGATAATACCCCTGCCCCACGGACGGACTCTGCACCCAAATTTCGCCAATGCTGTCACTGGGCAGAATTTCCCGTGTTTCGGGATCCACCATCACGACATTTTCTTCTGGCAGGACTGCGCCACAGCCCACCAGTGTACGCGCAGTCTCATTATCGGGGCGAACCGGTCGAACAATTTTTTCCTCCAATCCACCGCGATCAAAGGCAGTCAGGACCGGTCTCGTTTCGACAGGACCACCTGTGATGATCAGGGTCGTCTCGGCCATCCCGTAACAGGGTAAAAAAGCAGAACGCTGGAAGCCATACTTCGAAAAACGTTCCACGAAGGCATCCAAGGTCGATGCCCGAATCGGCTCGGCACCATTGAAGGCGATTTCCCAAGTAGACAGGTCCAATCCCTCGAGTTCGTAATCTCGGACCTTGTCGACGCAAAGCTGAAAGGCAAAATTGGGCCCACCACTGATCGTCACGCCATATTTGGAAATCCCTTGCAGCCATCGGACTGGACGCTGCAGAAACGTCATGGGACTGGTCAAAACATTCAAGCGACCGATGTACAACGGCACCAGCAAGCCACCAACCAAACCCATGTCATGATAAGTGGGCAGCCAACTCATCCCGCAAAACGTACTGCGAGGCTGAAACGCATGCAGGATCAACTCGCTATTAGCAATCAAGTTGGCGTGGTTGAGCATCACCCCTTTGGGTGAACCGGTTGACCCCGATGTGTACTGCAGTACTGCAAGCGTGTTTTCCCTGATTCTTGGTACACGCCACGCAGCAGCATCTCGAGTGGACGGATCATCCGTGCCAACCAGTTGAACACCGATCAGATCGTCATGTGGTCGGTCGCCTGTTAGTTGCTCGACGAGCGATTGCGTCGTCAGGGCCCAGCGAGCATCCGCATCGACCACGATCGAACGAATTCGCGAGGCCTTTCGATTCCTGCGCGGCGGATACGCAGGTACCGCGATCGCCCCGGCGGCATGACAGGCATAAAAGCCAATGACAAAATCCAGTCCCGGGGGATACACCAGCAGAACTCTGTCACCGCTGCGGACCCGGCAGCGTCCCTGCAGATAACCGGCGAGTGCCCGCACCTCTTCCCATAACTTGGAATAGGTCAGCCTTTGCTCTACCGACTCGACGTCAGTAAAAATGTAGGCAGTTTCGTTCGGCCTATTTTCTGCCCAATACTGCAAGACCGAGACAAAATGATCTCGGGGGGGAGTCTGGGATCCGAAGTATTGTTGCAAATCCACGGTGGAGGTCACCGCCTGGAATCAAAATGAGGAATTGGGTCGAACGGGATCCGTGGATGGAGCGAGGCAAGGGAGATCGCCTCGACTACTGGTCGCCGCTCGGAAAATGTAAGCTCGTATAACAATAGTTGGGTTGGTACAGCGGGATCCCGGATAATGATCAGTTGAGACAATTAACCAAGACCTCATATTGCTTTTTCGGTATCCTTTATCAAGCCTGTTGAGGTGATGCTCAACACGTCAACCAACCCGAACAACTCGTTTTACCCTCCGATTCATGACAAAAACTCCTACGCCTGCACATTCGGTGGACCAACCGGACAAATCGGAACGACCCACGAAAGGTCAACCGCAAAACTTCCAAGGGCAACCACAGCGTTTAATCGATCGAGTCGTCAACCTGCTCGATCCAGCAGGTAATATTTTACTTGGAACCAGCGACGAGCAAGCCACTGCGTCGGTCCGACGCGGAGACATCGAGGCTGTCAGGCAAATCGGTGGTCAGTTTGCAATCTGTGAACAGTCTGGAAAAACCATTCGAATGGCGAGGTCGATTGGCCGCCCCATGCGGTATTTCCTTGCCAAAAGGGCCGAAGGTCCCGCCCTCATCATCGCCGAGCGAATTGACGAAATCGCCGAGCAGCTGCAAAAAGAGGGCCTGATCGACCAGTTCAACCCATCCTACACACGAATGGTCCCAGCACACCATCTTTTGGAGCTGCAATTGGTCGGCTGCCCCGATCCAAATCCCGTTTTGACCCGTTTTTTCGCCCCGAAACGCAATCGCCTTCCTGCCGACATCGATCAAATTGGCGCCCGATACATCGGCCTTTTGGCCGATGTCTGTGACCAGTGGCTTGAGACGATCCCCGAATCCGAGCCCCTTGGTGTGATGTTCAGTGGCGGGATCGACAGCGGTGCTGTGCTTGTCGTCCTGGATTACCTCATCCGCCGTCGAGGACAATCCCCCTCGCGACTCAAGGCCTTCACGCTTGCCGTGGACGGGAATCCCAGCGACAGCCTTCAGGCCCGAGAGTTCCTTCGCAAAATCGATCGAGAACTTTATCTTGAAGTCGTCGATGTCCCCAGCGAACACCTTTCCTGGCGAGATGCCATTAGCGTGACCGAAGATTACAAGCCGTTGGATGTTCAGTCTGCCACCATGGGACTCGCACTGGTGACAGCCCTGAGGAAGCGTTACCCGAATTGGAAATACCTGATCGATGGTGACGGCGGTGATGAAAACCTTAAGGATTACCCCATCGAAGAAAATCCGGAATTGACAGTCCGCAGCGTGCTGGGAAATCGGATGCTGTATCAGGAAGGCTGGGGCGTCGACGCTGTCAAGCACTCCCTTGTCTATAGCGGTGGCCAAAGCCGAGGGCATGTCCGCACCAGTGCTCCGGCAACGGCACTCGGTTTTTCCGGGTTCAGCCCATTCGCGGTACCAAACGTGATCGAAGCCGCCGAAGAAATCCCGTTCGTCGAACTGACCGATTGGGATCATGAAAAACTGTATGGCTTGAAAGGACGCATCGTTTCGGCAGGTGTCCGCCAGATTACCGGCACACAAATGCCGGTCTACCCGAAGCAACGATTTCAACGCGGAGCGGCCGATGCGGAAACTTTCGAGTCCGTGTTTCCAAAAGATGACCAGGATTACCGGGATGCCTTTGCCAAAACATTCGCAAACGGATCCAAAGTGAGGCACTCAGTCTGACACTGAGCCGAGCACTGATAGAGCATTTCTACTGCTGTCCTTTATCAAGCCAGCATGATGACCATGCTGAATTGATCCGCTGCCAAGTGTGATCCTTAACAAAGCCGGTGGCACGATCGTTCGTACCACTGCAAACCGGGCGTGATCTCAGCCCCACGGTTCTCGATAGCGTGCAACCTGCAGCAATCGGTTAGCCGCTTCGTCATTGACCACACGCTCATTCAACGCATCCCACTGCAAAGATCGGCCGAGTGCATGGGACACATAACCCAAGTGCCCCGGTGTAATGGAGCGATGCCCTGTTTCGGCGGTCGCAATTGTTGCTTGACGCGAACGCACGCATTGCAGAAAGTTGCCCATGTGATCATCCGAGGCTGCCACTTTGATGGTACCGGGGTTGAAATCTGCAACTGCCCAGCGTTCATCCGAAGCTTGCAACTTGCCACGATTCACGTAGACCGAACCAAGACTGCCAACCAACTCGAGCCCGGGCGTATTCGCACTCGAAATTGTGCTGGTAACGCCACCACGATAGCGACAGCGAATGGTGTACTGGACTGGCGTGTCATAGACATCCGTCTCGGGAAAGGTCCAATCAACGGCTTCGACTTCTTCTGGACCTGATTCATCGACCCCAAGTGCCCAGTGGGCGATGTCATTGTGATGACCGATCCAATCCATCAGCACGCCACCACCATAAGCTCGATGCCCCCGCCACCAACGATGATGCCGAGCTCGCATGTAGGGTAACACTGGTGATGGTCCACACCAAAAATCGTAATCGAGTTGCTTCGGAACCTTGGCCAGCTTTGTGTCGCCCATCGGTTCAGAATACCCGGCCTGCTGCCCCACTTTGATCGTGTGGATATTCCCCAGCACACCGTTTCTGGCTAACTCCACTGCACGCCGAAATCGCCAATCACTCCGTTGCTGGGATCCCGTTTGAAAAACCACGTCCCGCATCGCAACAGCGCGGCAAACAGCCTGACCTTCTGAAAACAGATGTGTCACTGGTTTTTCACAGTAGACATCTTTGCCCGCGGCGATGGCATCAAGCGTACAACGGGCATGCCAATGATCGGGAGTGGCAACCACCACCGCGTCCACCTCTGGCCGCGCCAACAGATCCCGGTAATCACGATGTCGCGAGATATTCTGATTTGAATTCGCGATTCCATGCTTGGCGTAAGCCGCCTCAATCTTCTTTCCTGCGGGAATCAACCCGAAGCCACCTCCCTCGCCCCAGGTACGATCTCTGTAATGGGTGACATCGACATCACAGATGGCAACAATTCTGGCATGATCACGATGCCCCACAAGTGCGTCGATCAGGTTGTAACCTCGCGAGCCCAGCCCAATGACACCGATTTGCAAATGATCATTAGGCGACCACGCGATAACCTGAGACGCAAGCGATGCCCCTGTTAAACATGTGCCACCTGCGATCAAAAAGTCGCGACGTCGTGAAGAAAACATTGGCCGTGTCATCTCGTTACTCCTTGCAGCAGGACAATCATTTCTCACTCGCTGCTGCAAAACTGGAAGCATGAAAACGCATGATTCGTTCAGCTGACTGTTGATAAATCCCAGCCGCCGAATGCGGCACTCCAGGGACAACCACCCGTTCAAATCCTATCCCGAGCGAGCTCAGAAACTCCATGTAGGCAAGATTATTCTCATAGTTAAAACCCTTGGTACCCACGTAAATCATCCAACGTACTTGCGGCTTTTTCCCCGCAGCGTAGGCTCGCGCCAGATCCCATGCATTGTCACCCTCGGCAAACTTCAGCGTTGCCGATTCAGCGCCTCCGGACTCACTGATCACCTTTTCCGTCGCGTATCCACCGCCACCGGCAGCGGCGCTGCAGAACACCTCGGGATATCGCAGCGATAGCCGCATTGTCCCACGTCCTCCCTGCGAAAAACCTTCGAGCGCCCGACCAGAACGTGAGGCAATGGTTCGATACGTCTGATCGATATGTGGAATCAACTCTTTGACAAAAACATCGGCTCCCTGTGCCGATGGCTGGCCAGGCATGTTGTAATGACTAACTGGACCACCGTTAACGAACACGTAAATAGCTGCCGGTATCCCAGCTGACTTCATCTGCTTACGAATAGGTCCTGCCAGACGATGGCTTTTGCACTCACTTCCTGGCCTGCCACCGTGCAAGTAGTAAACCACCGGATACCGTTGCGACGATACTGCGTATCCTGCTGGCAACAGAATCAAATACCCGACATCGACACCCATTGTTGGACTGGTAAATGTCCGGTGTTTCAGACCAGCATCGTACGATGCTGGCAGTGCGTTGACCCATTTGAACGGAGCCGGCGGCCTCTTTACCTTGCCGCCACGATTTCCTGATTCAGTCTGCAGCTTTCCAGATTCAGTCCGCGGCTTTCCTGATTCAGTCCGTGGCCTTCCAGATTCAGTCCGCGGCTTTCCGGGTTCAGTTTGCGGCCTTCCAGCGGAATTTTCCTGTCCAATCCGATTGTTGGCCGGTTGCTGAGCTCCGGCCGCACTGGTCATCAATCCCAGCATCACAAAACTCAATAACATTTTCATCTGCGGCACTCACTTTGCTTGGCGATTCATCGGCTGTTCGACAACGATCGATTGTGGAAAGTCGGCTGCCTGATCGCCTCCGCGTTCCTGCCAACGTTTATTCTGAGAATTGCCCCGCGGTTGATTCATGGGAATATCCATTCCCCCGGTATCGCCGAGCATCGCGTAAAGCCGATTTTCCATTTCGGTTGCCACTGACTTGTAATCCGCGTTATTGATCAGATTGTTTGACTCACCGGGATCGGTCTTGAGGTCGTACAGTTCGTCAACGTCCCACAGTCCGTAATACGTGATGTATTTGAATCGATCCCCCCGCAACGCGAATTGCGTTGGAGATTGCGGGAAGTTCTTTTCCCAGTAGTAAACGTAAAGAAAGTAGTCTCGCCAATCCATATCGGGCTGATTGGGCAGATCCAGAAAACTGACTCCGTCCATGTATTCCGGAGTACCGACTGCCGCAGCGTGCAAAATCGTGGGACCAATGTCAATGTTTCCAATCACGTTGTCCACGACCTTACCGCCCTCATACAGGTCCGGGCACTGCATCATCATCGGAACACGAATCGAGGCTTCATAGGAAACACGTTTATCAATCAACCCATGTTCACCCCACATGAATCCATTGTCACCCATGTAAATGACTAATGTCTCATCGTGGATCCCCATGTCCTTCAATTGTTGAAGCACACGCCCAACGCTGTCATCCACCGCGAGGACCGATTCACAATACCGGCGATAGAGATACTCGAGTCCCTTGTCGCTGTGATAACTGAAATCGATCCCGTGCCAACTATTTCGTTGATCTCTAACCCAACGTGGTGCGTCTTTTTCGGCTGAGATATCATTACCACGAGGCAGAAAACTCAGGTCGACATTTTTGTACCGGTCTTGATGGCGTTTTGCTGGCGTAAAATTCGAATGAACGGCTTTATGCGACAGGTAGAGGAAGAACGGCTGCTCTGCGTTCTGTTGTGTCTTCAACCAATCGACTGCGTAGTCGGTCAACTCATCGGTGATGTACCCTTTTTGTTTGACACGATCTCCATTCACGTTCAGCGTGTACCGTGGCCCCGGCGAAAAGTAACTCCCCTGCCCTTTGAAACTGACCCAGTGATCAAACCCCGGTCTCGGATCATCATGGGCTCCACCCATGTGCCACTTGCCAATGAATCCAGTTGAGTATCCGGCCTGCTGCAGATATTGCGGAAAAAAGAGAGTTCCCTCGGGCACCAGGCGATTGTTGTCAATGACGCGATGTTTGTGCGTGTACAACCCTGTCAGAATCGAAGCGCGACTGGGCGAACAAAGCGAGGTGGTAACAAACGCATTCTTAAGATGCACCCCGTTGGATGCAAGCGAATCAAGGTGCGGCGTCTCCAGGAACGGATGCCCCATGAATCCCATCGCGTCGAAACGGTGGTCATCGGTCAAAACAAATACCACGTTACGTGGTTTGACACCTTCTCGTTTGCCTGCTTCAGGCAACTCCGCGGCAGGCGAGAATGCAGCAGTAAACAGGCTACTGACGAGAAACAGGGGAACAAATCTTAAACGCATCAAGCAACTCCATGGGTGCGCAACAATAGAACAGTCTCCCGTTATGCTAACCGACAAAAACACACATCCGGACCAACCGTCAGTTTTTTCTTCCGACTGAGCCTCGGAAAGCGGCCCAACAGATTAACACCCTAAGGCCCAAACGCTGAGGAAACCTCGGCCACGTACTCCATCAGTTCCCGCAAATCCCGCTTCATCTGGGTGCCCCGCGTGACCGAGATTCCGTGAGATTCGATCTCACGCAAATCGACGGATAATCGTTGCCAACTCTCACTCATCACCCCCGCAGCGATCCGAACCGCGGAGATATCAGCCCGTTGATCCAGCAACTCGTGAAAGCGTTTGGCCGTTTGCTGAAAACCAGCCGAAGCGGTCAGCAGGCGTTCCCGAAAAGCAAGTGGCGTCAACAGGCGACTGTAACGCTGCAAATCTGCGTCTACAAACGCAGCAGTACTCTCAATTGCTGCCGCCGTCCGACGCAAGCGAGGAAAATCAACTAGCTGCACACCAACACCGCCTGTAGCCAATGCACTGCGCAAACGCCGACACTCAGAGTGAATCCCGGCAACGGTCGAATTATTCCCCCATGCACGGTTTCGCAACAGCGGCTCAAACTCTGCCCAGTCCCGATCCAATTCTGAAAATGTTGTCTGCAACGACAATCGCGGATCACGACGATTGATCTGTTCATTCAAATCCCGAACCATTCCGCACATTTCAACAGCTGTCGCGAGCATACGATCACGGTCAAAATCGTCGTCCGCATTCGATGCTATTGATGTAAGTTGACCCACCAGTTGCTGACACAGCAACTCCAACCTTCTGGCTGATGACGGCACGATTGCGTCGTCGTACGGCATATCGATCCAGACCAGCGCATGAGCCTGCCGAAAGTTTTCGCCCACGCTCTGGACGCGAAGTTGAAGATGGACATCGGTAATGCGATCCAATTCAGTACGCACCAGCCGCCAACGCAAAGTAAGCCCGTTCAAGCCACGGACGACATCTTCCTGACTGGCCTCACCAACGCGATCCGCTTCGTTCAACGCATTCTGACGGATCAATCGCAGTTCCCGAGACAAACGTTGCATTACCCCATTCGATATCTCCGCCAGCCGCAGATCGTCATGAACCGTTTGCAGGTTGGTTGCAGTCACCAACAGCAGATCGTGCAGTCCATGGCGATCAAACTGCGGCCCCACACCTAGCTCCCTCGACATCCGATTGATCAGTTGGTCGCATGCGTGAAACGCTGCCAACGCATCGCTACTGACTCCGCCCAAATCTCGAAGGCGAAATGCGAGTTGCCTCCAACCCTGATCCAGTACTCGATAGGAATCTCCGAAATCAAATCGTTGCTGACTCACGCCGCCGTTCTGCAGAATCACGCGTGCATCCGACGAAATTCGATTCGCTAACGGCAACACGCTCCGAATCGTCTGGTTTCGCAAAGAATCATCTTGCAACAACTGCAGCAGACTGGCGCACTGACGATCGAATTTTCCCAGATCTTCCCGAATTGCTTTGACACGTTGAGCTGCACTGTTACGTGACGACAGACCATTCTCTGAACCAAACCGGTTCCGCAGTGAATTTTCAGGAAACTGTGCCGGCACGGGACTGTGATTCGGTCGTGGCACGCCGGCGCGAGGAATCAGTCGACCGTCTGCGTCGACGCCGCGATTGCCCAGTCTGCCCTGAAACACATCGCCACCGGCTGTCTCTGCTTGCTGCGGATCCGACGATGGCCGGGCACGTTCCCCTTTGGCTCGTTCCGCTTTGGCTCGTTCCGCTTTGGCTCGTTCCGCTTTGGCTCG